>JALOOB010000441.1 GCA_025454635.1 Anaerolineae bacterium | reverse complement strand
AGCAAGCTGCGCGCTCAGGTCCGTCACCGTTTGATCTTCCAGGTCTTCGATCACGCCGCACCGCAGGCAGATCAGGTTGACGTGCGGGGTCGGGTCCGGCTCGTAGTGCGTCCGGTCTTGCCCCAGCCCGACTTCGACCACCTCGCCCAAATCCCGCAGCACGGTCAGCGTGTTGTACACCGTCGCCTGGCTGATGCCCGGATACTTCTCGCTGACCTTCCGGTAGATCGCCTGCGGGGAAGGGTGCGCCTTGCTCTCCGCAAGCGCGCGGCAGATTTCGACGCGCTGCGGGGTGATCCGGTAGCCGGTCGACCGAAGCGCGCTAATCAATTCGTCCGTGCGGTTCATACGTCATCTGCCTTAGTTAGAATAATTCCAAGTTTAGACTTATTCTAAATAGAAAGCGGAATTGCGCAAGTTGGCGGGGATACAATTAACGGGGAGCGCTTCGCGGGGATCTATTTTTTGCGCGCGGCAATTGCCTCCAGCGCGAGCGCGGTCTGCGCAGCCTTGCGCACCTTGTTCTTGCCGTCACCCGCCGCAACTTCTTGCAGCGGCGCGACTGCCTTTGCGCTGCCGAGCGCGCCGAGCGCCTGCGCGGCGGCCTCTCGCACCATGCTGTTGCCGTCTTTCAGCAGCGCGATCAGGTCGCCCAGCGCGCGCTCGCTGCGCAGCGAGCCGAGCGCCGCGGTGAGCGCATCGCGCAACGGCCCGATCGCGGCCGCGTTGCGCGACTGCCCGAGCACCTTCGCCGCCTGTTGCTGGAGCTGCGGGTCACCCGTGTACAGCCGGTCGATCCACGTTTGCAGATCGGCCTTTGGCTCCGCCGCGCGCGCCCGCGCTGCTTCTTCAGTGGCAATAAACTCGTCGTACAGATCGGCAAATCCCGGCGCGCGGGGATTAGGCGCGGGAGCTTCTTTAAGGGCTGCTGCCCGATGAGGTTTCGGTTTGCGGCGCGCCAGTTGCGCGGAAAACTGGCTCGCCGTCAGGACGCTCGCGCCGAGCGCCCGCACGCGCGCGATGAGCCCCTGGTCGTTTGTAACGACCGCGTATTGGCCGGGCTGCCGGCGCCCGCGCAGATACTCCACGATCGCGTCGTCTGCGCTCTGCCCGGCCGGGGCATAGCGGACATCGATGCCTGCGCTGGCGGGCCCGCTCCTGCGCGCAACGGGTGCGCCGGCGGGGCTGCCGTCGAAAAAGACGACCATGTCCCCCGAGCGCGCGGCGCGATACGACAGCAGGCGGTCGACCAGCCGCGCCTCATCGTCCGGCTGCGCGAGCGAAATGTCGGGCAGCACGCCGATCAGGTTATGGCCGTCGATGATGTACGCCATGGCGGAAACCCGTTGACCTCGGCGGGTAGTGTATGCTATCATCGCGCGGGAGTCAATGCCATGTCGCGCGTTCGCGGTCACCTTATTTTGTTCCTCCTGTTCCTCTCCCTTTCGGTTGCCGCGCAAACTTTCGGCCAGTCCGCGCGCGTCGTCAAGGTCGCGCGCTTCGAAGGCCCGGTTACCCCCGTGCTGGCCTCCTACATCGAACGCTCGATCGAAGCCGCGGAGGCGCAGGGCGCCGCCGCGCTGGTCATCGAGTTGGACACTCCCGGCGGCTCGGTCGACATCACCAAGACGATCACGCAGCGGATGACCGCGGCGCGCGTGCCCGTGATCGTCTATGTTGCGCCGAGCGGCGCGCACGCCGGTTCAGCAGGGACGTTCATCACCCTGGCCGGTCATCTGGCCGCGATGGCGCCGGGCAGCAGCATCGGCGCGGCCAGTCCGGTCGGGAGCGAGGGTCAGGACCTCGACGAAACGCTCAAGGCCAAGGCCACCAACATCCTTGTGGCCGACATCAAGAATCTCGCTGAACGCCGCGGGGACAAGGCCGTCGAGTGGGCGGGGCGCGCCGTGTCCGAAGCGGCCGCGGCCACCGCGCAGGAAGCCCTGTCGCTCGGCGTAATCGACGCGGTCGCCGCCGACCTCGACGACCTGCTCCGCCAACTGGATGGGAAAACAGTGAGCGTCGCGGGTGAGCCGGTGACGCTGGACCTGGGCGGCGCGGAGACGGACCCTGTGGCGCTCAGCCCGCTCGAGAGTCTGCTCAACCAGATCCTGTTCGAGCTCTCATCCCCCGGCGGCTTTGCGCTCGGCATCTTCGGGGCGGTCTGCGTGCTGATCGCGTTTTACGCGCTCGGCACGATCAACGCGAACTGGACCGGCCTCGCGTTCGTCATCCTGGCCGTCGTTCTCTTCATCCTCGATATCAAGGCGCCCACGCATGGCGCGCTCACCGTTGGCGGGATTGCCTCCTTCGTCTTCGGTCTCTATCTCCTCTACAACACCTCGGATGTGCCCGTTCCGTGGGGGCCGATCGTCGGCTCCGCTCTCGCCACAGCAGCCTTCTTTGCCTTTGCGGTTGCGAAAGTCGTGACGATGCGGCGGCGGCCCGCCTACGCCGGCATGACGACAATGGTCGGACAGATGGGCGTCGTCCGTCGGCCATTGGAGCCCGAAGGCATGGTCCTCGTGAACGGCGAGTTGTGGCAGGCCGAGAGCGAGTCAGGCCCGCTGCCCTCCGGCGCCGCCGTCATTGTCACCCGCCAGGACGGCATCCGCCTCTGGGTCCGCCCCGCATAGCGCCCGCGTCGCGCCGTCTCTCCCCCGTTTCCTCATCTCCGCGCAACTTCGACATAATTGTAACAGGCATTATGTTGAACACTTTGCATTGAAAGTAAGATAGAAGCCCAATGACGGGCATGTTTCCGTCTGCAAATTGTATTGGTTTGAGTTAGGGGATGAGAGAGAACAAGGAGGAATGGCAGATGAGTGGTTATGGGACGATGAACGAGGGCCAGCAGGGCGCTCAGCAGATTAAGGATGAGGCGATGCGCAAGGCCGGCGACGCGGTCGAGCAGGCCAAGCAGAAGAGCGGCGAAGTGGTCGAGCAGACCCGGACCCGCGCTTTCGACATGATGGATCAGCAGAAGAGCCGGGCCGCCGAGGGACTGGGCGGCGTCGCCTCCGCTCTGCGCCAAACCGGCGAGAGCCTCCGCTCGGGCGACCAGGCGCAGATCGGCCAGTTCGCCGACCGCGCGGCGGACGCCGTGGAGCGCTTCTCCGATGAGCTGCGCAGTAAGGATATGAACGAGCTGCTCTACGAGGCGGAGCGATTCGCCCGCCGCGAGCCTGAGCTCTTCCTCGGCGGCGCTGTGCTGCTCGGCCTCGTGGCCGCGCGCTTCATGAAGGCCTCCAGCCGCCGCTCCATGCGGGGCATGCAGGACTACGATCGCAGCCGGTACGAGTACGGCGACCGCTTCAGCGGTTATGGCGCCACCCAGTACGGCTCCGGCCAATACGACCGCGAAATTGACTACCGCACCACCGGCACCGGCGGCTATCGCACAACCGGCGGCTACGGCGCAAGCGGCGCCTTCGGTGCGTCCGGCGCAGATGCCGGCATCGGCGCTGCCTGGACCGGGCGCGACGCGCTCGACGAGACGGACGCCATGCGCTCCGAGCATCACCACGACATAGAGTCCGACTGGACCGGCGAGGCCGACGCGCCCGCTCGGAAGGCGGATTCCAGCCAGGCGTAAGCCCGGAGGAGGGTGACTGATGCAAGGAACAATGGAAGACCGTTCGCTCGGTGAGCTCTTCGGCCTGCTCGCTGACCAGACGAAGACGCTCGTGAACCACGAAGTCGCGCTGGCAAAGGCCGAAGCGGCTGAGAAGGCAAAGACCGCCGGCAAGGGCGTTGCCTTTCTCGCTGCCGGCGGCTTCGTCGCCTACGCCGGCCTGCTGGCGGTGATCGCCGGCATCATCCTGCTCGTCGGCCAGTGGGTCCCCATGTGGGTCTCGGCGCTGATCATCGGTATCATCGTCGCGCTGGTCGGCTACCTGCTCATTCAAAAGGGCCGGAACGACTTGAAGGCCGAAAACCTGAAGCCGCAGCAAACCGCCGCGAGCCTGAGGGAAAACAAAGAGTGGCTGCAGGAGCAGGTGCGATGAACGACAAAAACCAGACAAACAACGCGCAGGACCCTGCCGAGATTCGGGCGGAGATCGATGTGACCCGCGCCGAGCTGACGCAGACGCTGAACGCGATTCAGGAGAAACTAAGCCCCGAACGGATCAAGCAGCAAGCGACCGACCAGGTGCGCGCGGCGACGGTGGGGCGGGTTGAGACGATGGCTGACGATGCGAAGTGGAAGGTGAAAGGAGTGGGTGAGGACGTGTTCGAGACAATTAAGCGCAATCCGGCCCCCGCGCTGCTGACTGCGGTCGGTCTGGGCTGGCTCTTTATGGAATCGCGGAACCGCCAGAGCCGCCAGATGATTGACCGCCGGTCGCGCGATCGCTATTACTACGCAGGCGAAACGATGGGTCGCGGCGGCTACGACTACGGGTACGACGAGTACGGCCGCCGCGCGTACATGGGCGGCCAGTTCGACGATCAGCGCGGGCGCCTCCAGCAGACCGGGCAGAACGTCCGCGAGCGCGCCGGGGAGGTCGTAGGTGGCGCGACGAGCAAGGTGCAGGACGCGGCCAGCACTGCGGCGGGCAAGGTCCAGGACGTCGCATCGACCGCGGGCAGCAAGGTGCAGAGCGCGGCGTCCGACGTCGCCGACACCGCCAGCAGCGCAGTCGAGTCCGTCCGCTACGGCGCGCACCAGGTGGCGCAGGAAGCGCAGTACCGCGCGGAGCGCGTCGGCAGCCGCTTCGGCGAGATCATGGAAGACAACCCGCTGCTCATCGGCGCGGCCGCAGCCGCGCTCGGTGCAGTGATCGGCTTCGCGTTCCCGTCGAGCGAGAAAGAGAATCAGATCTTCGGCGAAAAGCGCGATCAACTGATGGACCGCGCGCAGGAAGTGGTCGGGGCTCAGGAAGTGGCCGAAGTGACCAAGGAAACGGTCAAGGAGACCACCCGGGACGCCGCTCAGCGGCAGGACCTGGGCGGCGGGATGCAGCGCTAAACGCGCAGGCAGCTCTCGAACCAAAAGCACCCGGCTGCGACAACACGTGCGCAACCGGGTGCTTTTTTTGTTCAACCTATCGCAAGACGTCCGCCCCGTTTGCTACGGTTGGGCGTTCGGGTAGAACAACGGCTGTCCAAACTTGTCCACCCCGAAACTGCCAATCATCTTCTGCACCTCGGCAGAGCGGATCCACTCCACGAACTGCAGCGCCAGATCAGCCTTGACGTTGGGATGTTTCTCGGGATTTACCGCCAGCACGCCGTAGGGATTGAGCAGCGTCTTGTCCTTGTTCTCAGCGAGATTTTCGCCGCCCACGAGCACGGTGAGCGCAGGCAGCTTCTCGCGCATCGACAGGTACGTGCCGCGGTCAGCAACGGTGTACGCCTGCTTCTCGTTGCCAGATGCTCAGCTCCTTTGTGTGCGTGCCCGACTTATCGCCGCGGCTCGCGAACGGCTGCTCGGCATCCATGATCGCCTTGAACGCGTCCTTGCCCGTGGTCAGCCCGGCCACCTTCGCAGGGTCTTCGGTCGGCCCGACGATGATGTAGTCGTTATACATCACATCGTCGCGGCGCACTGCGTGGCCGTCCGCCACGAACTGGTCCTCGCCCTTCCGCGATCACGTCGACTTTCGCGTTGTATTTCTGTTCGAAGTCAGGCAGGATAAAGTCGAGCAGGCCCGAATCCGCGGTGCTGGTGGTCGTCGCAAGAATGAGGGTCGTCGGCTCGGCTGCGGGCGCCGTAGTCGGTTCGGGCGCAGTCGTCGCCGGAGCGTCCGTCGGCGGAACCGCGGTCGGCTCGGCCTGCGCGGCAGTGGGGGTTGCTACGGGCGCGCACGCATTGAGCAGCAGCGCCAGGAGCACCAGGATGGGGATGAGTCTTGTCGTAAGGGCACGCATAGGTTCGCTCCTGTGTGCAAGTGTAATGACACAAGTATACACGGGAGCGAACGCAGGGTCAACAAGTAAGGGCTAACTAACGCGG
>JALOOB010000124.1 GCA_025454635.1 Anaerolineae bacterium | reverse complement strand
TCGAGCGCACCGGCGCATGCGAGACGTTGAGCACGACCGGCCCGCTGTAACCCCGGTGCGTGAAGAGGAAGCCCCCGCGGTAGGTGATGATGCCCTTGCCGTCCGGCCGCGGCACGCTGACCCTCGTTTGCGGGAGCGAGACGCCGGCGTGAGGGCGGGGTAAGTGGGAACGGTCTTGTGACCGAGATCGCGGGCGATGCTCAAGCCCGCGCCGTCGCTGCCGGTGCTCGGCACGGACAGGCCGCCGGTGGCAAGGATAACGCGCGCCGCATACAGGCGCGCGCCGGACTCCAGCCTGACGGCCCACCCTTCGCCGACCGGCTCCAGCCCGACCACCCGCGTGCCGAGCCGCAGCTCCGCGCCGGCGGCCTCCGCCGCGCCGAGCAGCGCGTCCAGCACGGTGCGCGCGCGGTTGGAAACGGGAAAGAGCTTGCCGCTTTCCTCCTCCAGCGCGAGCGGCATGCGGAGGTCTTCCTCGAACCACCGTTTCACCTGTCCCAGCGGCCAGGCGGCGAATATCTTTCGCAACGTGTTTGGGGAGCCGTCGGTATGGAAGTCACCAGGGCCGGCCTTAGAGGGCAGGACATTGCACCGCCCGCCGCCGCTGATGAGGATTTTTTGCCCCGGCTTCTGCGTGCCCTCCAACAGGAGCGTCGGGCGCCCGCGCTGCGCGGCGAAGATGGCTGCGGTCAGCCCGGCCGCGCCCGCGCCGATGACGACGACCGGCGCTTCACTCACGCGTCACCGCCACCAGGGCAAGCTCAATTTCCTCGCGGACGTAGGCGTCGCTTTCGGAGGGGAGCGCGGCACGCAAGGCGGAAGCTGCGCTTGCGCCGCCAAGCCGCCCAAGCGCCCAGGCCGCATGACCGCGTATCAACGGCTCGTCGTCCCGCAGCAGAGCGATCAAAACCGTGGTGAGGGATGAGTCGCCGGAGTTGCCCGCGGCCACGCACGCGTTCCGCACCAACCCGCGGCGTTTCGCGCGCGTGACAGGCGTGCCCTTGAACCGCGCGCGGAAGCCCACTTCGTCCAGCGCCAGCAACTCCGCCAGCGCAACGGCCCCGTTTTCGAGGTCCGCCTGCAGGCCAGGGTGTTGCGCGGGGGGCGCAAAGCGGTTGTACGGGCATACTTCCTGGCACACGTCGCAGCCGAAGACCCAGTTGCCCATCAACGGGCGCAGTTCGCGCGGGATCGGCCCACGCAGCTCGATGGTCAGGTAGGAGATGCAGCGCCGGGCGTCAAGCACGTGATCGGCCGCGAAGGCGTCCGTGGGGCAGGCGGGGAGGCAGCGGCGGCACGTGCCGCAGCCGAAGAAAGGCTGCATGTCGTGTTTGCTGGGTCGCGCGGTCAGGAGGCCCGCGTCGAGGTCTTCGGGCACGAGCAGCGCGGCGATAAAGGTCCATGAGCCGAGGCCGGGCGTGATGAGAACCGTGTTGCGCCCGGTGAAGCCAAGTTCGCTCTGCTCCGCGAAGTCGCGCTCCAACAGCGGCGCGGAATCGACGCACGCCTTACCTTGCTCCTCGCGGCCCGTGCGCTCGCGCAGGTATGCGTCCAACTCGAACAGCCGCGCCTTGAGGACGTCATGATAGTCCCGCGACCAGGCGTAACGGGCAAAGCGCCCGTAGAGTGGGTTATCCCACTGGCTTGGCGTTCCCTCGCGCGCGTAGCTCGCCACGAGGACGATCATGGTTCTTGCGGCGGGCGCCAGCGCGTGCGGCGCGAGGCGCAGCGCGGCCCGCTCCGCCATGTATGCCATCTCGCCGTGATAGCCCGCGTCCAACCAGGCACGGTACGCCTCGCCCGTCCTTGGCGGGCCGACCGGCCACGTCGCCGCGAGATCAAACCCCAGTTCGAGCGCCTTTCTGAGCGCGTCGTTCGTTAGCGTCATCCGCGCGATTATAACCGTCGTCACCCACGGCGTAAACATGAACAATCGGCCTCCGTTGGTCGCGTCCTTCGGCTTCACTCCGCTGCGCTCCGTTCCGCTCAGGATGCTCCGCAACAGGTTCCCGCGCGCTCTGGCGTCCTGAGCGGAGCCGTTCCAGCGGGACGGGGCGCAGTCGAAGGATGCGGAGGGGCAGACCGCCCCTTTACTTTCCCCTCTCAGCCGCTATAATTCCTCCATCCTGTTTCGTGAGGATTCATGCAGTGAACCGTCGCCTGACCCCCGCTATGATCGGCCTGCTGGCCGTGCTGATTGCGCTCACCGCAGTCTTCACCCTGCTCGTGAGGATTCCCACCCCGGCGCGCGGCTATGTGAACCTTTCCGACGTGGCCATCACGTTTACCGGCCTGACATTCGGTCCGTGGGTCGGCTTTATCGTCGGCGGGGTGGGCACCGCCATCGCGGACTTGCTCGGCGGCTTCGCGCCCTACGCGCCGATCAGCTTCGTGGCGCACGGCGCGCAGGGCCTGCTCGTCGGGCTGATCGGCTACCGCCAAACCAGCATTGCCCGGATGGCCCTGGCGTGGCTTGCCGGCGCGGTGGCGATGGTGCTCGGTTATCTGCTCGGCGGCGCCATCTACGTCGGTTTCCCGACCGCGCTGCTCGAAGTGCCGCTCAACGCGTTCCAGGCGCTCGTCGGCGGGGTCATCGGCATCCCGCTCGTGCTTGCGGTGCGTAAGGCCTACCCCGCGGTCGACCGGCTCGGCCAGCGGCAGACGTGGACGGAGTGACGGCGACGGACACCGCGCGGCCCATGGTCGAGGTGCGCGACCTCCTCTTCTACTACGGCGAGGGGCGCGATGGCTTGCCCGAAACCCCCGCTGTCTTTTCAGGCTTTTCCTGGCACGCGATCGCGGGCGAAGCCTGGGCCATTATCGGCCCGTCCGGCTGCGGCAAGAGCACCCTGCTCTACCTGATCGCTGGCCTCCGCAAGCCGCGCGGGGGCGAAATCCTCGTCGACGGCCACCCCGTCCCGCGCCCGCGCGCCAGCACGGGCCTCGTCCTGCAGGATTACGGCCTGCTGCCCTGGGCGACCATCTGGGAGAACGTCGCGCTCCCCATGCGGCTCGGCCGGTTCTATAAGGGGAAGGGCGCGAACGGCGATCCCGTGCGGCCCTACCCGCGGCCCGACATCCCGGCGGAGCAGGTCGATTACTGGCTCGACCGCCTTGGCATCGCGGATCAGCGCGCGAAGTATCCGGCACAGCTCAGCGGCGGCCAACGCCAGCGGGCTGCGATCGCGCGCAGCCTACTCCAGCAGCCGAACCTGCTCCTGATGGACGAGCCCTTTTCGTCGCTCGATGCGGTCACGCGCGAGGATCTCCAGCTTCTCACCGCGGAGCTGCGCGCGGAGACCGGCGTCACCACGCTCGTCGTCACGCACACCATCGAGGAGGCTGCATTTCTGGGCCGGCGGATTCTCGTGCTGAACAGCCCCCCGAATAAGCAGCCGCGCGTGGTCGACAATCCCGGCGCAGGCGATCGGGGCTACCGTGGACAGCCGGCGTTCTGGGAGAAGGTGGCGGAGCTGCGCGGCCTGCTCGCCGGTGTTTCGGAGGCAGTCGTTGCGCCGTCGTGACCTGCTGCTGGGAACGCTTTCGCTGCTGATTCTGTGGCAGTTGCTGAGCTGGCTGCTACGGACGGAGGTTTTGCCCGGCCCGTGGACGACGGCGCAGGCATTTGTCGCAGCGCTGCCGAAGGGGCTGTGGCGCCACTTCCTCGTCAGCGGCTACCGCGTCATCGCGGGCATTGCGCTCGCCATGCTGCTCGCCGTGCCTGCGGGCCTGATCCTCGGTCAGAGCCCCGCGCTCAACCGTTTCTTCTCGCCCATCGTCTACATCACCTACCCGATCCCGAAGATCGTCTTTCTGCCGGTGATCCTGCTGCTCTTTGGCATCGGGAACGTGAGCAAGATATTCATCATCTTCCTGATCCTGTTCTTCCAGATTCTCGTGGTAGTGCGGGACCAGGCCGCGGCGATCCGTCCCGAGATGATTTACTCCGTGCGCTCGCTCGGCGCGGGCAGGCGCGCGCTCTTCCGGTTCGTATTTCTGCCCGCGACCGTGCCCGCCGCGCTGACCGCGCTCCGCGTGAGCATCGGCACCGCGGTTGCCGTGCTCTTCTTTGCGGAGTCGTTTGCGACCACATCGGGGCTGGGCTACTATATCATCGTCGATAGCTGGGGCCGGCTGGCCTATCCCGACATGTACGCGGGCGTCGTCGCGATGAGCCTGCTCGGCCTGCTGCTCTATTTCGTCGTCGATGGGCTGGAGCGGTATCTGGCGCCGTGGATGTTTCTACGTGACGCTTAGGCCTTTGCCACAGAGGACACAGAGGTCCCAGAGCCTCACGGATGAAATAGTAGAGCTCTGTGATCTCCGCGTCCTCTGTGGCTGATAGGTTCAAAGAGGGGTTGATGGTTGACTGATCCGATATTGCCGCCGATCGAGGAGAAGCGCTCCTACGTGCAGCAGATGTTCACCGACATCGCGCCGCGCTATGACCTGATGAACCGGCTGATGACCCTCGGGCAGGACCGCATCTGGCGGAGGACGGTCATTGACCTGTGCAATCTGCCGCGCTACGGGCGGTTGCTCGACGTGGCGACCGGCACGGGAGATATCGGGTACGAGGCGCTCAAGCGCGACCTGAGCCTGGACGTGGTGGGCGTCGACCTGGCGCGCGAGATGATGGTGCGCGGGCGCGGCAAAGTGGCGGGCGTCTCCTTTCCGTTTGCGACCGCCGACGCGTTGAGTCTTCCCTTTGCGGACAATAGCTTCGATGCGGTGACTTCCGGCTTCATGATGCGCAATGTGGTCGATATCCGGGGCGCGTTCCTGGAGCAGGCGCGCGTCGTCAAGCCGGGCGGCCGGGTCGTGTGCCTGGAGATCACCCTGCCGAATGCGCCGGTTTTCGGCCCACTCTTCCGCTTCTACTTCTTCAAAGTCGTCCCGCTCATTGGCGGGGTCATTACGGGGCAGCGACAGGCATACACTTACCTCCCGCACTCCGCGGTCAAGTTTCCGCAGCCGCCGCGACTTGCGGAGATCATGCGCTCGGCGGGGCTGCGCGACGTCCAATATCGCCTCGCCATGCCCGGAATTGCGGGAGTCGGGACGGTTGCGATCCACTGGGGGACAAGATGACCGGAACGCGAAGCAAACGGCTGGTAATCGCTATGTCGGGCGCGTCGGGCCAGATCTACGGCATCCGCCTGCTGGAGGTGCTCAAGGACGCGCCTGAGGTGGAGACGCACCTGGTGATGAGCCAGGCCGCGCGTATTACCATCGCGCAGGAGACGGACTACGACCCCAGGGATGTCGAAGCGCTGGCCAACGTGGTCTATCGCGTCGGCGACATCGGCGCGGCGATTGCGAGCGGCTCGTTTGAGACGGCGGGAATGATCGTCGCGCCGTGCAGCATCAAGACCCTCTCGTCCATCGCCAACAGCTTCGGCGACGACCTGATCACCCGCGCGGCGGACGTGCAGATGAAGGAGGGGCGGCCCGTCCTGATGATGGTGCGCGAGACGCCTCTGCACCTCGGCCATCTCGAACTCATGACGCAGGCTGCGCGCATCGGCTACATCATCTTTCCCCCGGTTCCGGCGTTTTACAGCCGCCCGCAGACGCTCGACGATATGGTTAACGGCACGGTAGGTCGCGTCCTCGCGCGCATCGGGATCGACAACGACCTGTATTACCGCTGGTTGGGCATGCGCGACGCTCCGAAGAAACCCTGACCGGCTCGCGACTACCTCCAAGAGAACTCCAGGGCTGGATGAACGGTTGGCGGAAGGGCAGGTATCCCGGCCCTGGCTACCGTCATCCGCAACCCGTTTCCACGCACGCACGTATCACTGTTGCAGACAAGCCCTGCGGGCCATCCCATGGAGGAATCAATGACAACGCCAGTGCGAGTTGGGGACGGAGTTGCGGCAAACAAGACCGCAAGCGAAGCGAAGCCGAGTGGCATGACGGGCCGGACGCTCATCGCGTTCTTTGTTATCGCGTTCGGTCTTTCATGGGGCCTTATGGCCCTCTATCTGATCTTTCCTGACCAGATTGTCGCCGTATTCGGCGAGGTCGGCTACACCAACCCGCTCTTCGTTCTGGCGGTGTACGCGCCGGCGATTGCCGGCATCTTTCTCGTGTGGTTGAACTACGGCTTTAGCGGGCTGGGCCGCTTCTTCCGTCGCCTGACCCTGTGGCGGATGCCGCTCGCCTGGTGGGTGTTCCTGGTCGTTGGCATACCCGCAGTCAATTACCTTGGCGCGGCAATCAGCGGCGCCATTCGCGATCCGTTCCCCTTCTCGCCGTGGTACGCGGTGCTTCCCGCGCTCGCGACGACCTTGCTCATCGGCCCCGTCGAGGAGTTCGGATGGCGCGGCGTTGCGCTTCCGCTCCTGCAGCGCCGGCTCGCGCCCCTGTGGGCGAGCCTCCTCCTGGGCCTGATCTGGGGCCTCTGGCACGTGCCGGCGTTCTTTCTGGACGGCAGCCCGCAAAGCGCCTGGCAACTCGGGCCCTACTTCGTAGGAGTTGTCGCGCTGGCCGTCATCTTGACGCCGATGTTCAACGCGGCCCGCGGGAGCATCCTGATCGCCGCGCTCTTCCACTTCCAGCTGAACAATCCAATCTGGCCGGACGCACAGCCGTGGGCCTCGTACCTCTTTGTGGTCATTGCCGTGGTCGTCGTCTTGTTGAACCGGCGTGTGATGTTGAGCCGGGAAGGCGCTGTCACAGACGTGCTGCTGCCACCCAAGACTTCAGCGTAGCAAACCCGAAACCGTGCAGCGCTGCTGACTTCTCAGCGGCGCTGCGACCGCGCAGAAGCCTCTCCTCCGTTGCGCAGGCTCGCCCTCCTCTGTCGGCTCCTCTGGTCTTTTGCATATATCATATACTTGACATCGACAATCATATCAAGTATATAGTATTATAGTTCGCGGAGCGAGCAGACCCAGTGGCGGACGCGCTGGCAATGGAGGTGACCGAATGGCGACACGCAGTAGCGGAAAATCCGGCAACGGGCGGAACGGCTCAAACCCGCGCGCCGCAGCGCCTGACCGCGATGCCCCCGATCCCGTAATCGACGCGGAGGTGGCCGCCATGCTCGACAGCGAGATGGTGGCGGTCGCGTCCCCCATGCCGGCGACCTCGGTTTCCTCCGTTCCCAGCCAGGCCGTAGCGGAAAACCTGACTGCGGTCAATCAGACGGCCACAACTGGCGCGTATCTTGTCACGATTCCCCCGCGTCCGCTTCCGCAGACACGCCGCTTCGGCTCAGTTGCAGTCGAAGCTCAAGCGCGGTCGGTGAGCGGCGAGTTGCTGAGCGCCATGCCCGATCCGCGCATCATCCCGCCCGGCCCTGGCAAGGAGGGCGAGGAAGGGCCACTGCCTGCAGTTGTGATTCGGACGGAAGACCAAAAGACCGGGGTGATCAAGCGGCTGGAGACGGTGCGTGACGCGGAATGGCAGAAGAAGTTCCACGCCCAGATCGACCGGCTTTACCGGGAGATTACCGAGGAGTTTACCACCCCGCCCGACGTGGCGCAGAAGATGCTGGAGCAACTGCGCGAGGCGCGGCAGATGATGATTGACAACCCGGAGGAGTTCGGCACGGCCGAGTATCGCGTAATGCAGGTCGCGGCGAGCATGCAGCGGCGCCGGCAGAGCCGGCAGCAGGCCCGCGGGTTCGGCCCCTGGCTCTTCCTCTACCTGGCCTTCTGGCTGCTCGTGTATACCGTCGGGCTGGTCTTTGTCACGCAGATTTCCGCGTTTGTGCAGACATGGGGGCGGCTGACCGAGGCGCAATTGGCGAACCTTGCGCCCATCCTCAACACCATGCTGTGGGGCGGCATCGGCGGGGTGGTGGGCGGCATGTACGCGCTGTGGTATCACATCTCGGACCGGCAGGACTTCGACAAGAACTATGCGATGTGGTACTACGTCCAGCCGCTGATGGGGCTTGTCCTCGGCGCGATTACGTTCCTGATCCTCGCCGGCGGCTTCCTGATCGTGCAGGTCAACATCGCCGACCCGAATGCCAGCGCGGGCGCCCGGCTGATCCCGTACCTCGTCGCGGTGCTCGCCGGGTTCAAGCAGGATTTCGTCTATGACCAGCTGGAGCGCGTTGTGTCGATCTTTGCGCCCGGCGCCAAGACGGAGTCAAGCGCGGCGAAGTAGAACAGTACGCTGATGACGCAGATTTCGACGCAGATATTCGCAGATTAACTGCGTTTCTCCATCCCAATCTGCGTCATCAGCGTTGGATTAAGATGGCTTTCAGCCCCTACTCGTCCCAGACGACCTCGCCCACGTCATAGGCGGGCGCGCACGTCACCAGCAGCACGAGGTCCTCGCGGCCGTCCGCCCACAGCTTGTGCCGCTGCCCCGGCCGGATGATGATGGTATCTCCCCGCCCCACGACGCGCGTCTCGTCGTCGACCCGGACGCGCCCCGCGCCTGAAACGACGTAGTACACCTCGTCCGCAACCGTGTGATGGTGCTCGACCGTGCTCATCCCGGCGGGATGCGCGATCAGCGCGACGCTATGGCTGATTAGCCCGGTGGTGCGCCCTGCCAGTTCCGTTATGACCGCGCCATCGGGTGCGGTAAACGGCTCCACCTCTCCGGCCATGACAAAAGCGACTGTGTTCATATGCGCACACGCTCCAGCCGGGCGCCGAGCGATTGCAGCTTCGTGTCGATGTCCTGGTAGCCGCGGTCGATCTGCCCGACGTTTTGAATGGTGCTCGTGCCCTTGGCGGCGAGCGCGGCGATCAGCAGGGCCATGCCCGCGCGGATGTCGGGGCTGGCCATTTCCGCGCCGTAGAGCGTCGATGGCCCGACGATCACCGCCCGGTGGGGGTCGCACAGGATGATCTTCGCGCCCATCGCGATCAACTTGTCAACGAAGTACAGGCGGCTCTCGAACATCTTCTCATGGATCAGCACGGTGCCCTTTGCCTGCGTGGCGACGATCAGGGCAATGCTCATCAGGTCGGCGGGGAACTGCGGCCAGGGCGCGTCGTCGATCTTGGGCACTGCGCCGCCGAGGTC
>JALOOB010000440.1 GCA_025454635.1 Anaerolineae bacterium | reverse complement strand
CCCGATCAGCAACTCTTCGTCCGCCCCGAACTCCGCCGCCGTCTTGAACCGCTCCTCGTCCGCCCGCACCAGCATGAACTGCTGCGACACCATGTACGGCGCCGAAAAGTCCACCTGCTGCTTCCGCTCGTCGTTGATCGTGATCCCGTCCATCCCCACGTCGAACTGCCCGTCCTTCACCGCGGGGATCATCGCGTCCCACGACACGACGTCCCACTCCACGGTGCAGTTCAGGCGGCGGCAAATCTCGTTGGTCGCGTCGTACTCCCAGCCCATCGCCTCACCGGTCGCCGCGTCGACAAAGTTGAGCGGCGTGTAGGCGTTCTCCGTGACCGCCTTGATCGCGCGCCCCTCCAGGTCAGGCAGGCGCAGCGTCTTCGCAACTCCCGATAAGTCCGTCGTCGGGGCAGCCGCGGTCGGCGCAGCGGTCGCCGGCGCAGTCGGTGGCGCGGCAGTCGCCGGCGCAGTCGTTGGCGCAGCGCTTGTCGGCTCGCTCGTCGGGGGCGCAGCCGGCGTCGAGGCCGCAGGCGCGCAGGCCGACAAGATCACCGCAAACAGGACGAAAAACGAAAGAGAACGAAGCAAGGTCGTCCGCATGGCTGTCTCCTCCATGACACATCCAGGGCAACAAAGATCAGTGGACGCGCAACCGCCGCCACCCAGGGGTGATTTTATCGCAACGACGCATGGGCGCAAAGGGGAGAGATTCCCAAATTCGCTTGCCAAAAACCGGATCGCGCTACTGGCTTGGCGGCGGGGGACATTCCTTGCCGCTCTCATTCTTCCCAAGCGTTTCGAGCGGTTTGCGCATGAAGAGCATCTCTTTCTCGGCTTCCAGAAGCGCAGGGTCGTCAAGGATCAGAACCATCTCGCCCTTGTCCGTGACGTAGTCTTTTAGCATCTTCATGCCGATTTGCATCCCGTGGACATCCGAGGGACTTAACCCCGCGCCGAACTGCGCGAGGCGCGCGATATCGATAACGTTGAGGTCGGTCGAGTATAGGTCAGAGAGTGCCGAAAGCAGTTCAGGCAGCCGCGGAAGCAGGTTTACCTCCAGCGCGCGGTTGCGCAGCGCCCAGATCATCTGCTGCTGCCTGGAGCTGCGGCCAAAGTCGGAGGTCACTGACCTGTAAGTCACGAACTTGCGCGCAGTGTCACCGTCGAGCCAGTTCTCGCCCGCGGGCAGCGACCACGGCACGTACTCGGTCATCGTGGCATCCTTCGGCGTCGCCTCGTACAGCGGGCAATCCAGCGTGACCTTCACGCCGCCCAGAGCGTCCACCAGCCGCACGAGCCCGTTCAGGTGGATGCGCACATAATGCTGCGTGGGAATGCCGAGCGTGTCGGAGATAACCCGCGCCGCCAGCGCCGGGCCGCCGCCCGGAACCTCCAGCTTCTCCCCAATATAGTCAACCGCGTTGATACGCTGCTGGCCCTGTGGGTAGCCGGGGATATCGACCCATAGGTCACGCGGGATGCTGACGATACCCACCTGGCCCCCCTCGCGATCGAGGGCAACCACCATGATGGAATCGGTCCGCCACGACTCCCACCCCGGCCGCTGATCCTGACCGAGCACAAGGATATTCTCGGTTTGGTGCAGGCGGTTCGCGACGCGCGTCTCAACATCGGCCAGCAGCGTAGACTGCTCGTCCGCGCCAAAAACGGCGACCCGCTCCTGAGCGAGCGTCTCATCTTTATTGAGCGTGTAGCTCTCCGCAACCACGTCGAGGTACTTCTGTTGCTCCGAGGGCGAGAGATCCTGCACCCACGCCTCGGTCCACTGCACGGGGAATAGCCCCCAACCCAGCGCCAGCCAGCCGACAAGCAGCCCGGCGACTAGCGCGAGCGCCGGCAGCGCCACTCGCACCCATTTGCGTTGCATAAAAGATGACATATTCGCCTCAGCAGCAATTACGACCGCAGTTCAACTAATAAACCGCGCTACAACAATAGCACAGATGATGCCCGCGCGCAACCCCTTACGGAAAGTCGCCAGCAATTCCAGTTGTAAGCGACAGAGCAGGTATTCTGAGTGGAGTTGCGCCGGCGCTGCTGGCGCAACGCAGTCGAAGAAGCCTGTCGAGGTCCACATCCTTCGACTCCGCCGCGCTCCTTGTGGAGCAGTTCCCGCTCAGGATGCGGTCCGCGGGCGCATTTAGAATTGCTGCGAAGGACGCTTTGCGGCTTTCCGCATGACCTTTGTCATGGTCATCCGCCCCCTCCGCAACTATAATCCCTATGGGATCAGTCCGCTTCTTACGCGCGGCCTGCGCCAGCCTCAAACCCTCAGGAGGAGTCAATGTCGACTTTGGACATTACCGAATTGAAACAAACCCATCGCCTACTTGCCGAATACGCTTACACCGTCCCGAAAATCCATCGCGGCTACGCGAACCAGACCCTTTACGTCAACCTTTCTACCGGCCACATAGAAGCGCGCCCGGTCGACGAAGAAATGAAGGAGAAGTTTGTTGGCGGCAAGGGCTTCGGCCTCTGGCGCCTCTGGCACGCGGTCACCGGCGAAACGAAGTGGAACGACCCGGAGAACGAGATCGTCATCGCCGCCGGTCCGCTCGCGGGCGCCATCCTCTACCCTGGCACCGGCAAATCCCTCGTCGTCGGCATCTCGCCCCTCACCGGCATTGTGGTCGACAGCAACGTGGGCGGCTATTTCGGCCCGCTGCTCAAGATCGCGGGCTGGGACGCGCTCGAGGTGCAGGGCAAGGCGAGCGAAGAGGTCGTCATCTTCATCGACCAGGAAGCCGGCCGCGTCACGGTCGAGGCCGCGCCATTTGAACAGGTCGACACCCACCTCATCACCCACCTCATCGCCGAGCAGCTCACCGCGCTCTACGCCAAAGACGACGGGGACAAGCGCAACGTCTCCGTGGTCTCCGCGGGCCAGGGCAGCGAGCACACGCGCATCGGCTGCCTCAACGTGAGCTGGTACGACCCTCGGCGCAAGGCTGTCCGCGTCAAGCAGGCCGGCCGCGGCGGACTCGGCACCGTCCTGCGCGACAAGAAGATCAAGGCCATTGTCTGCCGCGCGACCGGACTCAAGGCCGAGGCCAACGACCCGGCCGACATCAAGGCGATCCGCGAGGTCGGCAAGCGCATCAATAAGGAGATCGTCGACCTCGACGACGAGCAGAACAAGATGCGCCGCGTCGGCACCGCGCACCTCGTCGAGATCATGAACGAC
>JALOOB010000439.1 GCA_025454635.1 Anaerolineae bacterium | reverse complement strand
CGCGCTTCCCGCAGCAAATCGCCGCGTTTGCCCGACTTCAGCGCGCCGCTCGGGCAGCCCGCGACGCAGGCTTGCTGCTCGCCCTTCGCCAGGCGCTCCGCGCAGCCGCTGCACTTGCGCATTACGCCGAGCGCGTTGTCCCACTCGAAGCGTGGCACCTCGAATGGGCACGCATATTGGCAGTAACGGCAGCCGATGCACTTCGACGTGTCCGCGACGACGAGCCCGTTGCTGTTCTGGTGCAGGGCCCCGACCGGGCATGCGGATGCGCACGCCGGATGCAAGCACTGCATGCATGCGCGTTTGACGAAACGGTCCTGGCCGCCGGCAAGCTGGTAATCCTCGACGATCGTGTAGGTTTCGGGACTTAGCTTGTCCAGCTGGCCGTCCGCGGGCAGGTCGTTTGCCGCGGCGCAGCTCCGCTGGCAATTGCCGCAGCCCACGCACCGGCTCACGTCGATCAGGATGGCCGGGACCTCGTCAGCGTCGACATGAGGCGCGGCCTTTGCCGTCTTGGGATCGGCGGTGAGCAACGTCGTCCCCGCGGCCACCCCGCACAGCGCGGGCGCGCAGGCTTTTAAGAATTGACGTCGGGAAAGACTCAAACTGCCTGGCTTCGATTCAGACATCGTTGTGACCTCTCATCCGTGTATCTGGTTGTTCATAATTGCGGTATAGACTGCCCGCGTCTCGGGCAGCGGTTCGATGCCGAGTTCGTGGTTCAGCACGGTGATGCAGCGTTGATACTGCTGCAGTGCGGCAGGCCGGTCGCCGGAGAGCATATGGAGCATCATGAGCTGCCGGTGCACATCTTCGGCAAGCTCGTTGACCCGCAGGTACCGCCGCGCGTACAGGATCGCCTTGTTGTAGTTGGCGCGCCCGGCCTCGCAGTTGATGATCGCGGTCAACGCATCCAAATAGAGGCGCTGGAAGTAGACCCGCTGCCGGCCGACCCACTCGTTGAACTCGGGACAGCCGGCCAGCGTGAAGCCGGAAAGCAAGGGCCCGCGGTACAGTTCCAAAGCGGGCTGGGGCGCGCGCGTTTCCGGCGCTAGCGCCTCGCATGCTTCCGCAAACGCGACCGCGTCTGACCAGATGAGCGTTTCGTCAAGGTCGATGAGTTCGCTGTGCGCCCGAACCACGCCGGGCAGAGGCAGCGACTGGCGCAGCTGCGTGATCAGGTGGCTTAACCGGCGCTTGCTCTCGGCTTCCGGCACGTCGGGCCAGAAGGTGAAGCACAGCTCTTCGCGCGGGGTCGGCTCAACCTGCGTGGCGAGGCGATACAGGAGCGCGCGCGCCTGGCGTCGCGATACTTCGAGCCGCTGACCTCGCCACTCCACAAAGGCCGGCCCGAGAAGGTACACGCGCAGGCACTGTTGGGGCTCGAGCACGTCAGCGCTTCCGATCCATGTCGTGCCGCAGGTACAGGCCGAGCGCCACGAAGATCGCGAGTTCCACCGCGGTCGAGATCAAGATCAGGGGAACGCGGCCGAGGTGGTTAATTACGTCAGAAGCGGGCGAAGACGGAGCGGCCGCCGCGGCTGCTGCTTCCTGCGCGGCAACCGCGGGAGTGGGCGCGAAGCCGGCCATCTGGCCGGCCTGCCACGCCGGCGCCTCGTGGACGGCGTAGGACACGATCATCGCCGCGGTCGCCAGGACGAGCAGCAGCACCGCGGCCACGGCCAGGTAGTCCTTGATGCGCTGCCTGCGGGCCTTTGACTCAGCCGGGCTGACGGTCTTGCGCGGGGTGTCCCGGGGACCTGCGAGGTGACCTGACGGGAGCGTCCGCCACCGCGAAGGGAGCGCGTGATGTGTGGGCATTGATCCTCCCTGATACGGAATGCGTCGTTGCGTGTTTTCCGCATCCGAACCGCATTCTTGCATCAGGGCGAACACAAACCATCCGCGCTTCGATGCCGTTCTGCCTACGCAGCGACCACGTCCGGGCGACACGGATGCAACGTCGACGCGACGCAGTGTTGGCATCCTGTCCACAAAATATCCACACAGGAGGAGGCCCGGCATCCGAGACGGAGAATGAGCAAACGGACGGACGGGGACGGAGATAGCGCAATGCATCGGCGCAAAAAAGACGTCCCAGCCTGTCAGGCCCGGGACGTCTCGAAATTGAGGGGGATTGGATTAGCGCGGCTGGAGCATGGCTTCGTAGACTGCTTTCGTCTCCGGCAGCGGCTCGACCCCTAGCTCGCGCTGCAGTATCGTCGCGCACCGCTTATACTGCTGCATCGCTGCCGGCCGGTCGCCGCTCAGGACATGCAGGATCATCAGCTGGCGGTGAACATCCTCCGCCAGTTCGTCCACCCGCAAATACATGCGCGCGTACTTGATGGCGCGCTCATAGTCCACATAGCTCGTCTCGCCTCGCAAAAGCACGCGCAGCGCGTCGAGGTAGAGCCGTTCATGCAGTGAGCGTTGCTCGCTGACCCAGAGCTCGAACTCCGGCGCGGCTGGCAGCGAGAATCCGGACAGGAACGCCCCCCGATAGAGCTGAATCGCGTACTCCAGGCTGGGGGCATGCTCGATCTCCAGGTTCGCGCACGCGCTTCTGAATGCGACCGCGTCACACCAGACGCGCCGCGCATCCACCTCGAGCGCGTCGCCAAAACCCTGCACCATGGACGGATCTGGGAGCGCGGTGCGCAGGTGACTTAGCAGGTGGCTGAGTTGGCGGTGGCCCTGGCTCTCCGGCTGATCAGGCCAGAAGCCGAAACACAACTCCTCGCGCGGGACCGGGTGTTGCTTTGCTGCCAGGCAGTAGAGCAGGGCGCCACCAGCGGTTCGCCCTGCCACTCGACCCAGGCCGGCCCGAGCACGTAGACGCGGAGCGTCGGCGGACCGGCAACGCTGCTATGGTTGTGACTAATGTAGGCCATGCAAGACTACTCGCAGATCTGGCAGGACTCGTCCATCCTGCAATTTGTGAAAAATATATCACAGTACAATGAAACGCGCAAGCGACGGTGGACGCGCATGGCGCGTTTCAGGCGAGAGCAGACGCAGCATCCTGAGCGGAGACCGCTCCCGCAGGGAGCGCGGCGCAGTCGAGGGATGCTGCGCTACATTCGCCCCCAGCCTATAACTCGCCATGGCAATGAAATCCTTGACGAATTGAACTTTTGTTCGTATAATGGCGACGACAGAAGCGCGAGGAGGAACGGTGGACCTGCGCGAACGGCTAGCTCTCCTATCTGAGGCGGCAACCTTTGA
>JALOOB010000438.1 GCA_025454635.1 Anaerolineae bacterium | reverse complement strand
ATGACCGACCCACGTCTATCCAGGCTCGCCCGCCTCATCGCCGAGTACTCGGTGCGCACGCGGACGGGCGACCGGGTCTTCATCCAGGCCACCACGGCCGCATCTCCCCTTATTCTGGAGCTCTCGAAGACATTCGTCCAGCGGGGCGCCAATGTCTTCCCCATGGTCGAGATTCCGGGCATGCAGCCCATCCTCCTCCAACACGGCTCCGACGAGCAGCTGCAGTGGATTCCCGACCCGTACAAAATGATGGTCGAGACGTTCGACGTCCGCATCGCGATTGCCAGCGCAGTCAACACCAAGGAGCTGTCCGGCGTCGACCCGGCCCGGCAGGCCCTTCGGCAGTCAGCCTTGCGCGAGGTCGGCCTGACCTTCATGGACCGCAGCGCCAAGGGCGAGCTGCGCTGGAACGTCTGCATGTACCCGACCGACGCGTACGCGCAGGACGCCGAAATGTCCCTGAGCGACTTCGAGGATTTCGTCTACGGCGCGTGCCTCTGCGATCGCGACGACCCGGTCGCCGCATGGCAGGAGGTCGGCCGCAAGCAGCAGCAGCTTGTCGATTACCTGAAGGGCAAGAAGGAAGTCCACCTTGTCGGGGAGGGCACGGACATCACCATCGGCATCGACGGCCGCTCGTTCATCAACTGCGAGGGCGACCGCAATATGCCAGACGGCGAGATCTTCACCGGACCGGAAGAAACGAAGATCAACGGCCACGTCTCGTTCACCTTCCCCGCGATCTACGGCGGCCGCGAGGTGCAGGGCGTCCAGGTCTGGTTTGAGGACGGCGTCGCGGTGAAGTGGACCGCGGCCAAGAACGAGGAATTCCTGACCAAGATGCTCACCACCGACGACGGCGCGCGACGACTCGGCGAGTTCGCCTTCGGCACCAACTTCGGCATTCAGCGCTTCATCAAGAACATCCTCTTCGATGAGAAGATCGGCGGCACGATCCACATGGCCTTCGGCAGCGGCTACCCCGAGACCGGCTCGACCAACCGCTCCGCGATCCATTGGGACATGATCTGCGATCTCCGCCGCGGCAGCACCGTCACCGTCGACGGCGAGTTGTTCGCCAAAGACGGCAAGTATCTGTTATGGGATTGAAGATTGAAACCCGAAGATGGAAGATCACGCCCGCCGGATTGATGTTGAAGGGAGACGAGCGATGACCCCCGATCTTCAATCTTCAATCCTCAATCTTCCATCTTCACTTGAATGGCGCCTGCTCATTCACCCCGCCGCACCCGGCGCGGAGAACATGGCCGTCGACGAGGCCATCGCGCAGGCGATCGCCGCGCAGCTTGTCCCTCCCACCCTGCGCTTCTACGCCTGGGCGCCACCGTGCGTCTCGCTGGGCCGTAACCAGCCCGTCGCCGGCGTCGATCTCGCCCGCCGCGCAGCCCTGGGCTACGACGTCGTGCGCCGTCCCACCGGCGGCCGCGCCATCCTCCACACCGACGAGATGACCTACTCCATCGTCGCGGCGCCCGACCACCCCTTGATGCATGGCTACGTGCTCGACAGCTACCTCCGCATCAGCCACGGCCTTGTCGCGGGGCTGCGGCGCCTCGGCATCGACGCGGAGGAAGCGCCGGGAACCAACCGTGCCGGGCCGGACGTCTCGGCGGCGTGCTTCGAGGTGCCCAGCGCGTACGAGATCGTCGCGTCGGGGCGCAAGGTGCTCGGCAGCGCGCAGGCGCGGCGCTCGACCTCGGTCCTCCAGCACGGCTCGCTCCCCCTCGTTGGCGACCTCACGCGCGTGGTCGATTGCCTCGCGTTCGACGACGAGGCGGAACGCGAAGCCCTCCGCGCGTCGTTGAAGGGACATGCTGCCACGCTGGAGGAGTTGCTCGGCCGCGTCGTCACTTACGACGAGGCGGTCGACGCGCTGGCCGCGGGCATGGTCGAGGCGCTCGGCATCGAGTTGAGGCGCGGCGAGCTCACCGACCAGGAACGCGCGTGGACCGCGCAGCTCATGGCCGAGAAGTATCAGCACGATTCGTGGACGATGCGGGCGTGAAAGGATCGCAGATTGAAGATTGAAAATCGAAGAGTGTGGGCCTGAAGCTCCGCGTTCTCGCCATCTTCAATACTTCAATCTTCCATCCTCAATCGCCAAAGGGTGTCTATGCAGTTACGAGAATACGCCGCTGCTGGCGGTGTGGTCCTTGACGACGAGGGCCGGGTGTTGTTGCTCGAACGCTGGATCGAGCGCTGGGGCGAACTGAAGCATGAGGTCCGCCTGCCGAAGGGCCACGTGGAGCCGGGCGAGACAGACGAGCAGGCCGCCCTGCGCGAAACCTGCGAGGAATCGGGCTACTGCGCGGTCGAGATCGTGGCCGACCTCGGCACGTCCTTCACCGCCTTCACCACCCCGCGCGAACACGTGGGCCGCCGCGAACATTTCTACCTGATGCGGCTCACCGATGCGCGGCCGCCGACGCCCAACCACCAGGGCGCGGCCGAAGCCCTCTTCCGCGACATCTGGGCCGCGAACCTCGACGAGGCCGAGGCGCTGCTCACCTTCGACTCGGAGAGGCTCTTCGCCGCCCGCGCGCGTGATGCGCTCGCGCAGGGACCCGCATACCGGCCGCCTGCGCACGCGCCCGGTGTCGGCGCGGGGGCCTGACATGGCTGCGGTCGGCCTGCTCACGCTCGAGGTCTACATCCCCGGCGTTGGCTCGCTCAAAGAGAAGCGCGGCAACATCAAGCCGCTCATCGCCCGCATCCGCAAGGAGTTCAACGTCTCCGTCGCCGAGGTCGAGGACATGGACCAGCTTGGCCACATGGTCATCGGCGTCGTGGCGGTCTCCGCCAGCGCGGATTATGTCCACGGCCTGCTGGAGCGAGTGGCCGAGCGCGTCGGCGAGTGGCGCATCGACGCCGAGCTGATCGACTACAC
>JALOOB010000123.1 GCA_025454635.1 Anaerolineae bacterium | reverse complement strand
CTGACCGTTCGTCCCCGCGCGCAGCGGCGCGCGGGGACGCGATGGATGCCTGGCGGACACGTTGCCGCCGTCAGGGGCATCGCGGGAGACTATTTCCACCCGATCATCAACGAGCCTTCCAGCTCGTTTGGTCGCATCGCGCTCGCCGCTGCCCCGCAGACTTTCGCCGTTACGCTTCCCGTCACCCTTTGAGGCACCAGCATCGACGCGGGTTCGCGGGCAATTCCGCCAGCTCCGACCCTTCGAGATCTGTCGAGCTCTATTGGCTCGAGCGCAACGGCCGGGGGCCGGCTTCCGCTGAAGGGGCGTGAACACCATCGGCACTATCTCCGTCCCGTTCTCACTGCCGCCCTGCTCGGGAGCCGTCCACCTGATTTAGTGGAGTTGCGGACCCGTTCGTTTATCCGTGGGGGTGGCGCTGTGCTCGCGCGTACCACCAGGTGCACCGGGATCTCGTGCAATCTCGGCACCTCCCCGCCCCCGATGCGCGTCAGCATGCGCTCGGCGGCGATGTGCCCGATGTCCGCAACGGGGAGATGGATGGTCGTCAGCGCGGGCGAGAACTCGCTGGCCAGCTCGATATCGTCGAAGCCGGTCACCGATAGCTGGTGCGGGACGGCAATGCCGCGCGCCGCGGCTTCGAGCAGCGCGCCCAGCGCGAGCACGTCGTTGCCGCACACCAGCGCGGTGAAGCGCTCGCCGGCGTCGAGCAGGCGGCCAAGCGCTGCGCGCGCCGCGGCGATGCTGAAGGGGATCTCCAGCACCCTGTGCGCCGGTAGTTCCAGCCCGTGTGCGGCGAGCGCCTCGCGCACACCGGCGACCCGCTCCCGCGCGCGGTCGTTGCTCGTCGTCTCCCCGGAGATCATGGCGAACTCGCGGTGGCGGAGCTCCATCAGGTGCTGCGCGACGCTCGCTGCCGCGAGCCGGTTGGAAAAGCCGAGCGAGTAGTGGATCCGGCTTGGGTCGGTTGCCCAGGTGATCTCGAACGGGATCGCCGCTTTCGCCAGCAGACGGTACAGCTCCGGGCTGTGGTCCAGGCCCACGAGCAGCACGCCGTCCACGCCGCGCTCGACCAGGGCGGAGACGACCTGCACCTCGGCATCGAGATCGTATCCGTGGCTGCCCACGAGCAGCGTGTACCCTGCGCTCGCGATGCGCTGGTGCAGCGTCTGGATGGAGGTCGCGAAGATCGGGTTTTCCAGCGTGGGCACGACGGCACCGATGGTGCGCGAGCGGCGGGATGCGAGCGCACGCGCCGCGCCGTGCGGCACGTAACCCAGGCGCGCAACGGCGTCCTGGATCCGTGAACGGGTTGCCGGCAGGACCAGATCGGGTTCGGCGAGCGCACGCGACGCGGTCGAAAGCGAAACGCCTGCGGCTCGCGCGACGTCCGTCAGGCGCGCATAGGGTCGGCGGGTCAAGGGTCTGGCTCCCCCATGCGGTCCAGAATACCAAGACTTGGGTGAGAGCGCTTGCATCCCGGATTGTTGCGCCGCAAGTTGACTGCCTGGACGTCCTTGCCTATCCTTGGATGAAAGCGCTTTCATCAAGAGTCCTGCCCGATGCCCATTCAGTCCCTCAAGACCGCCACCCGGACGCCGGAATCGGAGACGGAAACCGCGCGCGCGGTGGTGGCCGAAATGCTCGGGCAGATCGAGCGTCGAGGCGAGCAGGCGGTGCGCGACTACGCGGCGAAACTGGACGGGTGGACGGGCGAGATCGTAGTCACGCCGGAGGAAATCGAGCGTCAGACCGCGGGCGTTGCAACCGCGGTGAGGCGCGACATCGAGTTCGCGACCGAGCAGGTGCGCAAGTTCGCGCTCGCCCAGCGCGCCTCGTGCGCTGAGTTCTCCACGCCGCTGCATGGCGGACTGACCGCCGGGCAGCGCCTGATCCCGGTCAACGTCGCCGGGTGCTACGTGCCCACCGGCAGGTACGCGCACATCGCTTCGGCGTACATGAGCATCGCGACCGCCAAGGCGGCGGGGGTGCCCACGGTGGTCGCCTGCTCGGCGCCCTATCGCGGCGCGGGCATCCACCCCGAGGTGCTCTACGCGATGAGGATTGCCGGCGCAGACCTCGTCATGACGCTGGGTGGCGTGCAGGCGATCGCCGCGCTCGCGTTCGGCCTGTTCACAGGCAAGCCGGCAGACATCGTCGTCGGTCCGGGCAACAAGTTCGTCGCCGAAGCCAAGCGCGCGCTGTACGGCAAGGTCGGCATCGACGTCTTTGCAGGGCCTTCGGAGATCGCGATCATCGCGGATGATTCCGCCGACCCTCTGATCGTCGCGTCGGACCTCGTCGGCCAGGCCGAGCACGGCCATGAGTCGCCCGCGTGGCTGATGACGACGTCGCGCAGTCTCGCCGAAGAAGTGATGCGCGTCGTGCCGCGGATGATCGAGAGGCTGCCGCCGAATGCGTGCGACGCCGCGGCGGCCGCCTGGCGCGACTACGGTGAAGTCCTCCTGTGCGACAGCCGCGAGGAAATGGCGCAGGCCTCGGACAGATACGCGCCCGAGCACCTCGAAGTCCATGCCCGCGACCTCGACTGGTGGCTGGCCACCTTGACCTGCTACGGGTCGCTCTTCCTGGGCGAGGAGACCACGGTCGCTTACGGCGACAAGGCCTCCGGCCCGAACCACATCCTTCCCACCAAAGGCGCGGCGCGCTACTCGGGGGGATTGTCGGTGCACAAGTTCATCAAGACGGTGACCTGGCAGAGGATGACGCGGGCCGCCAGCCGCGACATCGCTCAGGTCACTGCGCGCATCTCGCGCCTGGAGGGCATGGAGGCGCATGCGCGTACGGCGGACGACCGACTGGCGAAGTACTTTCCTGCGGACAGCTTCGACAAGGGCGCGCCGGTCACGTCATGAGCATCGCCGCCCTCTTTCGCGATCCGCGCCGCGTGGCCCCCCCTCTATGCTGAGGCAGGAAACGCGAGTCCCGGTCTGGTTGCCCGGGACGCTGAGCGTGGCCTCCTGCATCGGCCTCTGGGTCGTCGCGACCACGTTCGAGTTCGTGGGACCGGCACGGTTGCCCGGCCCCAAGGACCTGTGGGAATCCTTCGAGCAGTTGATGGACCCGGGCTACGCCGGCGGCACGCTGCCGCAACAGGTCTGGTTCAGCGTCCGCCTGGTCCTCGCGGGGTTCGCGGTGGCCATCGTCACGGGCGTGCCGCTGGGGATCCTCATGGGGATGAGCCGGCGGGCGGAGGCCTTGATCAATCCCGCATTCCTCGTCATCCGGCCGATTCCGCCGCTCGCCTGGATTCCGCTGGCGATCCTCTGGTTCGGCCTAGGCAACGGCGCGAAGATCTTCGTCATCTGGTTCGGCGCGTTCGTGCCGGCGCTCATCAACACCTACACGGGCGTGCGCTCCGTCGACCCGGGGCTGATCGCGGCCGCCCGCGTGCACGGGGCGCGACCCTGGCATGTCCTTTTCGAGGTGGTAGTGCCCGGCGCCCTGCCGCTCATTTTCACCGGCCTGCGCCTTGCCCTGCAGGCGTCGTGGACGGCGCTCGTGGCCGCGGAGCTCGTCGGGGCGTTCTACGGGCTTGGACGGGTTTTGATGACTGCCGCGCGCGACATCTACCCGGGAATGATCGCCGCCGCGATGATCTGCGTGGCGCTGTTGGGCGCCTCGATGACCTACCTGCTCGGTCTCGCGGAGGCGAAAGCGACGCCCTGGAGGAACCGCTAGTGGCCCTTGCGACCCAGCATCCCGGCCTTCGCTGGCTGCCCTACTCGCTGGCCGGAGCGGCGATCTTTCTCGCCGTGTGGTCCCTGTTGCCGCAAGCCGGAATCGTCCCGAGCGCGCTCCTGCCGTCCCCGATGGCGGTGGGCAAGACATTCTTCGAGCTCACCCAGGAGCCGTTCGCGGGCTACACCATTCAGCAGCACCTCCTGTCCAGCTTCATCCGATTTGCGTCGGGCTTCGGCCTCGCCGCCGCGATCGGCGTGCCGCTCGGACTGCTGATGGGCTGGTACAGGTGGCTGGACCGCGCGGTCGCCCCGATTTTCGAGACCATCCGCTTCATTGCGCCAATTGCCTGGCTGCCGTTCGCGGTCCTGTGGTTCGGGACCGGCATCGGCGGTCCGATCCTGATCATCTTTTCCGGGGCATTTCCGGCCTGCCTGATCAACGCGTATCGGGGCGCAAGACTCACGCAGGGATTCCTGATCGAGGCGGCGGAAACCCTGGGCGCAAAGCCTCGCCACATCATCACCGAGGTCGTGATGCCGAGCGCCCTGCCGTCGATCGTGGCGGGGCTGCGGATCGGCGCCGGCGTGGGCTGGCAATCCCTGATCGGCGCCGAGCTGATCGTTGTCTCTTCCGGCGTCGGTTATCTCATGGTGCAGGGCCAGGGCAATCTCGCCACCGAAAAGGTGATGGCCGGAATGGTGGCGATCGGCTGTGTCGGGGTGCTCATCGACGTCGCGTTGCGGGCCGCCGAACGCCATTTCAGGAGATTCGAGCAGGCATGAGCTCCATTCGGTTCGAACGCATCAGCAGAACGTTCCGAGTGGGCGGTCAACTCGTTCCCGCGCTCGCGGATATCGACCTGCACGTCGACGAGCGGGAGTTCGTGGCCATCGTGGGTCCGTCCGGCTGCGGCAAGACGACGTTGCTGCGGATGGCGGCAGGCCTGGACCATCCAACCTCCGGCCGCGTGCTGGTCGGCGGTCGTCCTGTCACCGGCCCGGGCCCGGACCGCGCCGTCGTCTTCCAGCAGTTCGCGCTTTTCCCCTGGAAAACCATCCGCGACAACATCGGCTTCGGCCTAAAGTGCACGGGCGTGTCCAGGGCGCAAAGGGAACCGATCGTGGAGCGCTACCTGAAGGTCATGGGTCTGGACGGCCACGGCGATGCCTATCCGCACCAGCTTTCGGGGGGGATGCAGCAGCGGGTGGCGCTGGCCCGCTCGTACGCGCTCGAGCCCGAGGTCCTGCTCATGGACGAGCCCTTCGGTGCCCTGGATGCCCAGACCCGGATCGACATGCAGGAAGAGCTGATTCGCCTGAGTCGCGTCCACCCACGGACAGTGCTGTTCATCACGCACTCGGTGGACGAGGCGGTCTATCTCGCGGATCGGGTGGTGGCGATGGATCGACGGCCCGGACGCGTCCGCGAAATCATGGACATCGCCCAGATCCGGCGCAGCGAGAAGTGGGGCGAGCTGCCGGTCGAGGAGGTCATGGATCTGGAGTCCTTCAACCATCTCAGAACCAGGATCTGGAGGCTGTTGAGACGTGGAGATGGGGAAGCATCCGGCCACGGCGTGGTCGACAACCCACCCCTGCGCACACAACCCGCGCAGAAAACCAAACTGAGGAGAGCGCAATGAATCGACGTGTGATGGGGACTGCGGCAATTCTCGCGACGCTGCTGCTGGCGTGCATCACGCCGGCCAGAGCACAGAACATCGGAGTCAGCTATCAGCCCGCGCTGTACTGGTCACTGCCATTTTTCATTGCGACCGAGAAGGGCTGGTGGAAAGAGGTGGGGCTGGATCCGAAGTTCAGCTCCTTCCCCTCGGGAGCGCCGCAGGTTGCGGCGGTACCCGCAAAATCATGGGATGTCGGCGGAACAGGCTCGGCGCCCGCGGTTCTGGGCGCGGCGCGGGTGAACCTGATCACGATCGGCATCATCAACGACCAATCCAGCATCAACGCCCTGATGGCCAGACCGAACGAAGCGGAGGCGATCCTCGCGAACCCGACATCCCTGAAGGGCAAGCAGATCCTGCTGACGACCAACTCGACGGGCGAGTACGCCGCCATCTCCTGTCTGGGAAAATGGGGCCTGAAGCCGAACGACGTTCAGATGGTCAATCTGGGCCAGGCGGACGTGATTGCCGCGTTCAGCGGCGGAAACGGGGCCCTTGCGGGCCTCTGGGCGCCCAACATGTTCACCCTCGAGAAGCGAGCCGGCGCGAGAACGCTTTGCACCGGGAAGGAAGGCGGCGTTCGCATCGTCACGGCCCTCGTCGCACGCGCGGACTTTGCGAAGGAGAACCCGAAGCAGGTGGCGGCCTTCCTCGCAGTGATCTCCCGCGGCCTGGAATGGCAGAAGAAGAACAAGAGCGAAGCCTTCGAGCTGATGAAGCGGTGGTACAAGCAGGGCGGCGTGGAGCTCGACGATCGTTTCCTTCAGCAGGAGATCGACATCCAGCCCAACTTCTATCTGGAAGACCAGCTGCGCGCGTTCGATCGCAGCAAGGGCCCCTCCGACATGGATCAATGGTTCGCCGGGTTGGGCGCATATCTGAAGTCGACGGGCACGCTCAAGGAAGCTCCGGACACGCGCGCTTTCATCACGGACGAATACCTGAAGATGGTCAGGGACGATCCGAAGCTGCGCAAGTTCGCGGCGGGTGATTAGGTCGGGCCGAGGCTAGGAGCTGCGCATGAAGGAACTGGACGAACTGGTCAAGATTCGCGAGCAGATCATTCCGCGCTCGCAATTGAAGCGCCTGGCCAAGCGCAACAACTACGCCGGGCTCGGCTTCCTCGCCTTTCATCTCTCCCTGATTGCCGGAACGGGCTGGGTGGTGCACCAGGCGATGGGAACCTGGTGGATCGTGCCGGCCATCTTCCTGCACGGCGCGATGCTGGCGACCCTGTTCGCGCCGCTGCATGAGACCAGTCACGGCACCGCGTTCAGGACGGTCTGGCTCAACGAGGCCGTCCTGTGGCTGTGCGCACTGATCTACATCTTCCCGCCGAAGTGGTTCAGGTACCACCACGCGTTCCATCACACCTACACCCAGATCCGCCGGCGGGACTCGGCGATGGTTCTCCCCAGGCCGATTACCTTGATGCAGTACCTCGTATACGTGTCGGGGTTGACCGTCTGGCGACGCAACCTCAAGTACCTGTTCAGCCACGCCCTGGGCCGGATTGATCCCGCGGAGCATGAATACGCGCCCGCCGACCAGTATCCGGCGCTGGTGCGGGAAGCACGGATCATGGTCGCCATCTATGCCGGGATCGCGGCCCTGGCGGTTACCTACGGGTCGTGGGCGCCGGTGATCTACTGGTTGCTCCCGCGAATCGTCGGAGAGTCCTACGCCCGCTGGATCCGGATCGCGGAGCACACCGGCTGTGATGAGGGTTCGGATCCCAGGGCAAATACCCGCACGACGCTTACGAACCCGTTCATCCGGACTCTCTGGTGGAACATGCCGTATCACGCAGAGCATCACCTTTGTGCGTTCGTGCCGTTCCATGCGTTGGGCAAGTTCCATGAGCAGGTTCACGACAAGCTGGCGGTGAGCAACGGCGGCTACCTCAAGGTGCATCTGGAACTGTTCCGCCGGTTCATTCGCCTCAGGCATGGCGTGCAAGTCAACTAAGAAGGTATGAGGTCATGGAACAGCCGGGCAAATGGCATCGCGCCGCCTTGCTCTCGGACATCGAGAATGATGACGTCGTCGGCGTCACCGTCGGTGAACAGGGCGAGCACGAGGTGGCGATCTACAAGCTTGGCGGAAAGTGTTACGCAACCGCCGACCGGTGCACGCACCAGACCGCGAGACTCTCGGACGGGCTGGTCATCGACGATTTCATCGAATGCCCGCTGCACCAGGGGCGCTTCCACATTCCGACCGGGAGCGCGCGAAGCGCGCCGGTGAGTACTCCTATTCGGACGTACCCGACCAAGGTGGAGGATGGGGTGGTGTACGTGCTGGTCGAAGACCTGCGGTTCGAGTGACGCGATGAAGAGAATTGGCTTCATCGGTGTCGGCGTCATGGGCGCGCCGATGGCCCGCAATCTTCTGAAGGCAGGTTTCGAGGTCATGGTCTTCGATGCGAATGCAACGGCGGTCGAGGCGATCGCCCGGGCGGGAGCGTGGCCCGCGAAGTCGCCGGCGGCCGTGGCCCGGGACGCCGATTGCGTGATCACCATGGTCACGAAGGGCTCCGACGTCGAACAGGTGCTGTTCGGGGCGGAGGGCGTGGTCGATACCATCCGGCCGGGCGCCCTGTACATCGACATGAGTACCATTCCGCCCGCGACGACGGACGCGATCGGCAGGCGGATGCTCGCGAAGGGCGTCGAGATGCTGGACGCGCCGGTGGGGAGGACCTCGCAGCATGCGGAGCGTGGTGAGTCGCTTTTCATGGTCGGCGGCTCCGCGGCGACACTGGAACGCGCCCGCCCCGTCCTCCAACGCCTCGGCGACACCATCGTCCATTGCGGCTCGCTGGGATCCGGCATCCGGATGAAGATCGTCAACAACTTCCTCGCCAGCGCCACCAACGTGGCGACGAGCGAAGCTCTCGCGCTCGCGGAGGCCGCGGGACTCGACCCTGAGATGGCGAGGAGCGTCATGCTTCGCACGGTGGCCGGCCAGGGTCATCTCGGCACCACATACCCCGCCAAGGTCCTGCAGGGCGATTTCAGTCCCGGATTTCGGGTCGACCTTGTCGTCAAGGATGTGGGCATCGCGATCGACATGGCCCAGGGACTGGGTATCGACCTCTCCATGGGCAGGACCGCGCTTGCCGCGTATCAGGCTGCGAACACCAGGGGTCACGCGTCGGATGACTGGACCATCGTCTATGCGCTTGCGCGTCGCGACCTGAAGCGCGAGGCGGGGGGCCCGTCGTCGTAGCGGCCCAGACTCTGGGCTAAGCCTGTTCGGGCTTGGCGAGCCAGGAGAAGTAGTCGGGCCCTCAGCTGTGGTTTGCAAGGCCAACGCAGCTGCACGCCAGACCTTCAACGTCATTCTTACCGTCGAGGTGTGAGGCACCAGCATTGGCGCGGGTTTCCGGGCGGTTCTGCGAAAACTCACCTTTCGAGATCCATCGAGGTCTATCGACTCCCGCGACCATCGCCGACACCTACGACACGCGTCCGTGTCGGTCCAGGAATCGCCGCGAGGGGGCTGGCATCGAATTGCCTAAGCTATTGTCGCGACTCACGTTTTCGGTCGAAATTTTACCGTCAGCGCCCGGCAGGAGCAACGCCCTCCCTCAGCGCTTCGGATGGGTCATCGGCGTCCAACCCTCTCCGCCCGATCATCGATCCTTCCTGTGTGCGGGTGTGAGCTCGAGAGGCGCCGGGGGACGCGGAAACTCACCAACAACGGTCGCGAGCTATGCAGGCGCGGCCTCGCGCGGCGATACCTTGCGGGCAATGTCG
>JALOOB010000122.1 GCA_025454635.1 Anaerolineae bacterium | reverse complement strand
CATTGGGCGTAGCGCCTCTACGAAGCCGGCAAAGTCGTGCGACTCGCGTTCGTGCGTGAGCTCGCCGTAAGCCTTGACCGCGAACAGGAAATTATCTGGCGTCTTCCGCACCCACCCGACAACCGTTGTCGACGCGGGAATTCGGTAGTAGGTGACGTTTATCTCGACAGTGGAGAAGAGCGAGGCATAATAACTCAGGTGCTCACGCGCGGGCATGCCGGCGGGGTACACCGGCCCAATCCAGTCGTCATATGAGAAGCCCGACGTGCCAATTCGCAGCATCATCCGCGCGCTTTCAGAAAATTACCTTTGCGATTTCAAAACTCGACACACCATCTTGCGATTTCGGCGCAAAAGCGTATAATGTCGCCGGGTAGGGATTAGGATATAAACGGCAATTATGCAATTCGGATACGGGCCGCGTCTGTTTTTGGGGCAAATCCACCCATTTTCGTCTGCCCCGATCCACGCCCCCAGGCAGCCACAGTCGCTTGCCACCGTTGCCAGCTCCGTCGCGGCGCGCCAGCTGCGCCAACAACCGAATAGTGACGCCCAGGCGTTCGAGCGCGCGCTCGCCATGCCCGCGTAGCGTCCCGATTTGCGTTAAAGTTTGATCACATTGTCGACACGCTTGTCAGGAGGCACATGATCCACCCAGGTGCGCTTCCCGCAAATCTCTTTGACGTTCTTATTCGCCGCGCCGAGGATAATAGTGAGGCGCTGGCTTATCGGTTCCTGGCGGATGGCGAGTCGGAAGAGGTGTGCCTCACCTACGGGGAGCTCGCGCGCCGCGCGCGCGAGGTCGCCGGCGCCCTCCAGGCGGCCGGATGCGGCGGCGAGCGTGCCATGCTCGTCTATCAGCCGGGACTGGAGTACATCGTCGGCTTTCTCGGCTGTCTGATGGCCGGCGTCACCGCGGTCCCCGCCTATCCACCCGACCCCTTCCGCATGGAGCGCACCTTCCCGCGCTTCCGGGCCATCGTTGCGGACTCCCAGCCTGCGGCCATCCTCAGCACCGAGAACATCCTCGATCTCGCCGGCGACATCTTCGACGAGTTCCCCGAGTTCGCCGGTATCGCGCGCTTTGCCACCGATGCGCTTGCGGAAGGTGCGGCGGACGCGTGGCGGCGACCCGAGATCACCGCCGACACCCTCGCCTTCCTGCAGTACACGTCCGGCTCCACCTCGGACCCGAAGGGCGTCATGCTCACGCACGGCAACCTCATGGCAAACCTTGAAATGATCCGCCACGGTTTCGCCTTGAACGAAACGTTCGTGGGAGTTATCTGGCTCCCGCCCTACCACGACATGGGGCTGATCGGCGGCATCCTCGCGCCTCTCTACGTAGGCGCGCCCTGCAACTACCTGTCGCCGCTCGACTTCCTGCAGCGCCCGATGCGGTGGCTGAACGCCATTTCGAAGTACGGCGCAACCGTCAGCGGCGGACCGAACTTCGCCTATGACCTCGTGGCGCGCAAAGCCACCCCCCAGCAGAAGGCCGCCCTCGACCTGAGCAAGTGGGAAGTCGCCTTCAACGGCGCGGAGCCGGTGCGCAAAGAGACCATCGAGCGGTTCAGCGAAGCGTTTGCCGAGTGCGGCTTCCGCAAGGAAGCGTTCTACACCTGCTACGGCCTCGCCGAAGCCACCCTCATCGTGACCGGCGGCGTAGCGCTGACCCCGCCCGTCTACACCACGGTGAGCGCGAGTGAGTTGGGTCGCGGCCGGGCGCTGCCGGCCGACGAGGGCGCGCCCGACGCGCAGACACTCGTCGGCTGCGGCGCCACCCTGCTGGACCAAGATGTGGTGATTGTCGACGCGGAATCGGGCGAGCGCTGCCCCGCGGGCGTGGTCGGCGAAATATGGGTCGCGGGTCGCAGCGTCGCGCAAGGCTACTGGCAGCGACCGGAAGAGAGCGAGCGGACTTTCTGCGCGCGGCTGCCGGGCGACGAACGCGACTTCCTCCGCACGGGCGATCTCGGCTTCCTCGACGAGGCCGGCAACCTGTTCGTCGCGGGCCGGATCAAGGACCTGATTATTGTCGACGGGCGGAACCACTACCCGCAGGACATTGAGTTGACCGTGGAGCGGGCGCACCCTGCCATTCGCCCCGGCTGCACTGCAGCCTTCCCCATGACAGATGCGGGGCAGGAGCGAGTGGTCGTCACTGCGGAGATCGGCAAAGGTTACAAGCCGTCGCCCGGCGCGCCGAGGCCCGAAGCAGATGGCGGTCCACTCGACCCCGCCGAGGTCATCGCGAGCATCCGCAAGGCCGTCGCCGAGAGCCATGACATCCGCGCGCATGTGGTCGTCCTGCTCAAGCCCGGCGCCGCGCCCAAGACGTCCAGCGGCAAGATCCAGCGCCGCGCAACAAAGGCCGCCTATATCGACGGCAGCCTCGAGACATGGGGGGCAGCATGAAGACCGCAGCCGAAATCGAAGCATGGCTCATCGAGCAGGTCGCCGCCATCCTGAGCGTGCCCGCGGACGAAGTCGACCCGACCGAGACGTTTGACTCCTTCGGCCTCGCATCGCGAGACGCCGTCAGCCTGTCCGGCGATCTCGAGGACTACCTGCAACAGCGGCTCTCGCCCACGCTGCTCTACCAGTACCCGACTATTCGCGCCCTAGCCGCGCACCTGGCTGCGCCCGCCGCGGCTGCCCCGGCTGAGTTGCCCGTACCGGCGACGCGCGCCGCGCCTGTGTCAGAACAGACCGTTGCCGAGATGTCAGACGAGGAGGCTGAAGCCGCGCTTCTGCGGAAGTTGCTCGAACTGGACGAATGATGAAATTTACATACTCGTCCGGTTCCTGCGCGTACTTGCTTTAATACTCGCCAGATACGCTGCTGAGGCGCCGTACTGAGGCGCGACGCGTTCACGCAACTGAGGCAACAGAACTTCATGCTCGAGTCCGGCGAACCAAAGACCCAGCGCCCGGCGCCACCCACGCCAGACGCTTCGACGCTCAGACGCGCGCTCCTCGCCATCGAGAAGCTCCAGGCCAAACTGGACGCGGTCGAGCGCGAGAAGACGGAGCCCATCGCCATTATTGGCATCGGCTGCCGCTTCCCGGGCGCGCGCGACGTCGACGAATACTGGCGGTTGCTGCGCGACGGCGTGGACGCGATCACCGTCGTGCCGCCCGATCGCTGGGACGCGGACGCCTATTTCGACGCGGACCCCGGCGCGCCCGCCAAAATGGTCACGCGATGGGGCGGCTTCCTCCCCGAGGTCGACAAGTTCGACGCCCAGTTCTTCGGCATCTCCCCCCGCGAGGCGAGCCGGATGGACCCACAGCAGCGGCTCCTGCTCGAATGCGCCTGGGAGGCGCTCGAACGCGGCGGCGTGGCGGTGGACAAGCTCGCCGGCAGCCGGACGGGCGTTTTCGTCGGCATCAGCCAGGTCGACTACACACTCATCCAGTTCGAGGACCGGCGCAAGCTGGACGCGTACGCTGGCACCGGCAACGCGATGTGCGTCGCGGCGAACCGCATCTCCTACCTCTTCGACCTGCGCGGGCCGAGCGTTGCGCTGGACAGCGCGTGTTCCTCCTCGCTCGTCACCACCCATCTTGCGGTCCAGAGCCTGCGCCGCCGCGAGTGCGACCTTGCGCTGGCCGGCGGCGTCAACCTGATCCTCAGCCCCGAATTGTCCATTGTCTTCTCGCACGCCCACATGATGGCTGCGGACGGCCGCTGCAAGACTTTCGACGCGGCCGCGGACGGCTACGTGCGCGGGGAGGGGTGCGGCGTTCTGGCGCTCAAGCGTCTCAGCGATGCTCAGCGCGACGGCGACCCCATCGTCGCCTTGATCCTCGGCGCCGCGGTCAATCAGGATGGCCGATCCAACGGCCTGACCGCGCCCAACGGCCTCGCGCAGCAGGCGGTCATCCGCGACGCGCTGGACAACGCCAAGATCATGCCGGCAGACGTCACTTACGTCGAAGCGCACGGCACCGGCACCATCCTCGGGGACCCCATCGAGCTGAACGCACTGGCCGCGGTTATGGCGGGGCGGGAGAATAAGTGTCTCGTCGGTTCGGCCAAAACAAACATCGGTCATCTGGAAGCCGCGGCGGGCATCGCCGGACTGATCAAGGTCGCGCTCCAGGTGCAGCACGGCGAGATCGCGCCCCATCTCCATCTGAGCAAGGTCAATCCCTATATCCCCATTGATGAGATGCCGCTGGAGATTGCCACCGCGCTGCGCCCCTGGCCTGCGGACCGGCCGCGCATCGCCGGCGTCAGTTCCTTCGGCTTCGGCGGCGCCAACGCGCACGCGATCCTTGCCGCTGCGCCGGAGCCGGCGCGCGACGCCGCAGGGGGACCCGACCGCTCTCGGCACTTGCTGACCCTCTCGGCCGCGGGGCAGCCCGCGCTGGCCGCGCTGGCCGCGCGCTATCGGGACTTCCTCGCCGCGCCGGGCGTTCCCCTGCCCGACCTGTGCTACACCGCAAACACCGGGCGCAGCGAGCTCCGCACACGCGCGACCGTGGTTGCGGCGGACGCTGCCGAAGCGCGCGCCAAGCTGGCCGACCTCCCCGCAGCCGAACCCGCGGGCAAGGTGCGCCGCGGCAAAGTCGCATTCCTCTTCACCGGGCAGGGCAGCCAGCACCCCGGCATGGGCCGCGGGCTTTACGAGACGTCGCCCGTATTCCGCGCCGCGCTCGACCGCTGCGACGCGCTCCTCGCCGGCCTGCTGCCTCATCGCCTGCTCTCGGTGCTCTACGGCGGAGACGCGGCGCTCGTTCACGACACCACCTACACACAGCCCGCGCTCTTTGCGCTCGAATACGCGCTGGCGCAGTTGTGGCAATCATGGGGCATCCGGCCCGACGCGCTGCTCGGCCACAGCATCGGGGAATTTGTCGCGGCCGCGGTCGCGGGCGTGTTCAGCCTAGAGGACGGGCTACGCCTGGTCGCGGCGCGCGGCCGGCTGATGGGCAGCCTGCCCTCCGGCGGCGCGATGGCCGCGGTCTTCGCGGAGCCGGGGCAGGTCGCCCCGCTGCTCGACCCCGGCGTGGGGCTGGCCGCGGTCAACGGCCCGAAGAGCGTGGTCATCTCCGGCCGCGGCGAGGCGGTCGCTGCGTCGGTGGCCCGCCTCGAAACCGCCGGGCTGACCGTCCGCCCGATGACCGTGTCGCACGCGTTCCACTCGCCCCTGATGGACCCGATCCTGGACGAGTTCGAGGCCATTGCCGCGAGCGTTCCGGCCAACGCGCCCGCGATCCCGATCGTCTCTAACCTCACCGGCAAGCTCCACGCATCCGCGCCCGACGCGGCCTACTGGCGGCGGCACCTGCGCGAGGCGGTGCAGTTCGACGCGGGCATGGCCGCGCTCGCTGAAGCCGGCGTCCGCGCGCTGATCGAGATGGGGCCACAGCCGACGCTGATCAACATGGGCAAGCGCTGCTTGCCGGGCCATGAGGCGCTGTGGCTGCCGTCTCTGCGCAAACCCGACGCCGCCGACGGGCGGGCCGACTGGTCGGCGTTGCTGGAGAGCCTCGGCCAGTACTGGTCCGCCGGCTATGACGTGGACTGGCGGGCCTTCGACGCGCCATACAGCCGGCGCAAGGTCGGCGCGCCCACCTATCCCTTCCAGCGCGAGCGGCACTGGAACGAGTCCCCGATGGCCGCGCTGCGGCGCAAGGGTTGGCTCGGGGGCGCGCTCGCCGGCCACGAGGTGGATCTCTCGCCGGAAGCCAGGGAGCAGCCGGAGGTTTCTGACGAGTCAGCCACTGAATCCGGCGCTGTTGCCGCACCCGAAGAGCTGACGCGCGCGCAAATCCTCGACGCGCCTTTCGAAATGCGCCGCAGCCTGCTGATCGACGCGATCCGCCGGGAGCTTGGCCGCGTGTTGAGCCTGCCGCCTTCGCGCATCGCGCCCGAGGCGCAGCTCAACCACCTCGGCCTTGACTCCATCATGGCGATCGAGTTGAAGAGCGCGGTTGAGACGCGGCTCCGGGTCGACCTGCCCATCGCCGCCCTGCTCGCGGGACCGACCGTGGCCGAGCTGGGTGATCTACTGGCCGCGTCGCTGCACGGCGAGGACTCGGCTGCGCCGCCGCTTCTTCCCGATGCTGAGCCGCCGAGTTCCGAGCCGCGCGACTACCCGCTCACCGTCGGCCAGCGCGCGATGTGGCTGCAACACCAGGTCGCGCCCGGCAGCGTCTACAACCCCGTCTACGCGGCGCGCGTTTCCGGACCGCTGCACGTCGAGCGGCTGGCCGCGGCCTTCCAGCGCCTCGTCAATCGCCACCCCGCGCTGCGCACGGTCTTCGTTGCGGTCGAAGGAAAGCCGCATCAGCGCGTTCTGCCGAGCGGAGAGATCGACTTCGCAATAGCAGCCGCCGAGGGCCTGGACGATGCGGCCCTTGAAGCGCGCATGGCGGAGGACGCGTATGAGGTCTTTGATCTGGAACGCGGTCCGCTGCTGCGCGTGCGGGTCTACACCCGCGGCGACGAGCGCACGCTGCTGCTCGCCGCGCACCACATCGTCGTCGACCTGTGGTCGCTTGCGGTGCTGATCAGCGAAGTCGGCGCGCTCTACGCCGATCCCGATGCGGCGCTGCCCGCGGCGCCCCTTTCCTTCACCGACTTCGCGCGCTGGCAGGAGACGCTGCTCCCCTCGCCCGCGGGCGAGCGCATGTGGGAGTATTGGCGGGAGGCGCTGCGCGGGCCGTTGCCCACGCTGGAACTGCCTACAGATCGACCGCGTCCTCCCGTGCAGACATTCGAGGGGTCGATTGAGTCGCTGGAATTGGGCGGGGAACTCACCGGGCAGGTGCGCCAGTTCAGCGAGCGCATGGGCGTGACGCCTTATGTCACCCTGCTGACCGCGTTCGCGGCGCTGCTTCACCGATACACCGGGCAGGAAGAAATCGTCGTCGGCTCGCCCACCACGGGCCGCAACCGCGCCGAGTTGGCCAACGTGGTCGGCTACTTTGTCAGCCCGGTGGCGATCCGCGCGGCGTTCCCCCCGGGCGCGACGGTGCGCGAAACGGTGGACCGGATGCGCGAGACCGTGCTCGGCGCGCTGGCAAATGCGGACTACCCCTTCCCGCTGCTCGTCGAAAAGCTGCACCCGCGCCGCGATCCCTCGCGCACGCCCATCTTCCAGGTGATGTTCGCGCTTCAGCGCAGCCACCTGCTATACGAAGAAGGTCTGTCCCAGTTCGCTTCCGGTTCCGCAGGAACCCGAATGAACCTGGGCGCGCTGCCGTTGGAGTCGGTCGCCATCAAGCGGCGCATGTCGCCCTTCGATATCACTATGCTGCTCGCCGATTCCGAGCGCGCCATGAGCGCGGCCATCGAGTACAACGCCGACCTGTTTGAGGCGCAGACCATCCGCCGGATGCTCGGCCACTATAAGACGCTTCTGGCCTCGCTCGTTGCGGAGCCGGAGCAGCAGGTCGCCGCGCTCCCGCTGATGGCGCCAGAGGAAGCGCGCCTGATTCTCGGGGAGTGGAGCATCGGGCCGGACGCCGGCGCGCTCAGGCACGCGACCATCCATGAGGCGTTCGCGGCGCAGGTTGCGGCCACGCCCAGTAACACCGCGCTCTATTATGACCCCGGCGCGGCGCAGCCGCCCGTCGTCTGGACCTATGCGGAACTGAGCCGCCGCGCGGACGCATTGGCGCAACGCCTGCAGGCAATGGGTGTGGGGCCGGAGCAGCGCGTCGCGCTCTGCATGGAACGCTCGCCCGAGATGATCGTCGCGATCCTCGGCGTGCTCAGGGCCGGCGGCGCGTATGTCCCGCTCGACCCCGCCGCGCCGCGCGAACGGCTGGCGCGCATCCTTGCCGATGCGCAGCCCGTCGCCTGCCTGACGCTCGATGCGGCGGGCAAAGACTTCGGCGCGCTGCCGATCCTCGAACTCAACTCAGACTCCCTCTCTGAGTCCTCCAACGCCGCGCGCGGCGCGCCCTCTGCGGCAAACCCCGTCGTTCCCGACACGCGCGCGGACAACCTCGCCTACATCATCTACACGTCCGGCTCGACCGGCGCGCCGAAGGGCGTCATGCTCCGCCACGCGGGCCTCGTCAACCTCGTCGAGGCGCAAGTCGTCGCGTTTGACCTCCGCCCCGACGACCGCGTCTACCAGTTCGCCTCTTACACCTTCGACGCGTCCCTATCCGAGATCTTCATCGCGCTGACGTCCGGCGCCGCGCTCCACATCAGCCGGCAGGACGTCGTGCTCTCGCCTGGCAACCTGACGCGCGCCTTGGCCGAGCAGCGCATCACGAACATCACGCTGCCCCCCACCCTGTTGCGCTTGATGGACCCAGCCGCGCTGCCCGACTTGCGCGTCATCATTTCCGCCGGCGATGCATGCGCGCCTGACATCGTCGGCCGCTGGGCGCCCGGCCGCCGCTTCATCAACGCGTACGGCCCGACCGAGACGACCATCGGCCCGACCTACCACGTGGTGAACGATGGCGCGCAGGAGTTCGCCGCGGGCGCCGGTGCGGCGCCCATCGGCCGGCCCATCCACCGCATGACCACCTGGATTCTCGACCGCCAGATGCGCCCGCTGCCCATCGGCATCCCCGGCGAGCTATATGTCGGCGGCATCGGCCTCGCCCGCGGGTATGTCGGCCGGCCCGATTTGACTGCCGAACGGTTCCTTCCGATTGAAGATTACAAATTAAAGATTGAACAAGCTGCGCCCGCGACCAGTCCTCAGTCTTCAATCTTCAATCCCTCGCGTCGTCTCTACCGCACCGGCGACCTCGCGCGCTGGAACGCCGCGGGCGAGATCGAGTTCCTCGGGCGGGCGGATCACCAAGTGAAGATTCGCGGCTTTCGCGTCGAGTTGGGCGAGATCGAAGCTGCGTTGACGAACGCCGCGGGCATTCGCGAGGCCGTCGTGCTGGCGGTTGACGGCGACGGGTCCGCAGAGCAG
>JALOOB010000437.1 GCA_025454635.1 Anaerolineae bacterium | reverse complement strand
CTCGACCTTGAATGGATATTGCGCTCCCGGAGCGATGGTGGCGGGGCTGGCTTTCGACCAGCCTACCCCAATGACTGCTCCGTTCGCGTCCCGCATCGTCACGATGATCTCGACGCTTTTGCGCTCCGTCGCGTGTTGATTGCGGACGGAACCGGTCACGATGAAACTGTCGAGCGGGTCGAAAGCCGATTGAGGATTGAGAATCTCAAGCAGCGGCCAGGCGGCCGCGCTTGATGACGACTCGACCGTGAGCAGATACGAGGTATATGCCTGCACGTCAGAGAGGATAACGCGGAAGGAAGACTTCTCACCCGGCGGGATGACGTCTTCGAGAGCATACGCGTAATTCTCGGCGACCGGCTGCGCGGTCCCATCGAACGCAGCGGCAGTTATCTTCACGAAGCGCGCGTTGGAGTCGGTGTTGTTCTTTACCTCGCCCACGATATACAGAGAGGTAGACCCTTCATAGGGCCGGAACGCGGCAGCATTGTCAACCACTACATATGCGGGTGGCTGAAGTCTGACGACTGTGGGCAAGAAGATCTCATCTGGTCGGGGTTCCGCCGCAAAAGCGGTGGTCGCAGAAGCAAGCGCTGGCATCGATGCAATGAGCAGAGTGAGGAGGACGCGAAGGACAGGCAGTCGGGAGAAGACGTGCATCTGTAGCTCCTTTGTCGCCTCGCGCCAGCCGACGCTGACCGGCGCGCAAGAATATTATAGACCCGCTCGCCGGGGCGCGCAATGGGGGATGAGCGCCCTGCCGGGTTTGCCAACGATACACTAAGATGTCTTAACAGAAGCATAACACTGGCTTAAGGCTCTCTGCGCTATACTGTGCCCTGGTTCCACGCTTCACGATGAGGGGGAATAGGAGCATGTCCCGTAGCGCTATTGTCGCGCTGGTGATCATAACGGTTTTGGGCGCGCTTGCGCTAAGCGGATGCGGTGGGCAGTCGGTCCAGGCGCAGGGGAAGCCGGAGCAGGCCACCGCTGCGGATACGATCGAGAACAAGGGGTCGGATACGCTGGTCAACCTGGCCCTGGCGTGGGCCGAGGACTACATGGCGCTCCACCCGGACGCGCGCATCTCAGTGACGGGCGGCGGAACGGGGACGGGCATCGCCGCGATGATCAACGGGACGGTGGACCTCGCGAGCGCGTCGCGCTCCATGAAGGAAGAAGAACTCGAGGCGGCGCGCGCGAACGGCATCGAGCCGATCGAGCACGTGGTGGCGGGCGATGCGATCGCCGTGGTGGTGCATCCCTCGAACCCGGTCGACGGGCTGACGCTCCAACAAATCTCCGACATTTACACGGGCAAGATCACGAACTGGCAGCAGGTAGGCGGGGAAGACCGGCCGATCGTGTTGCTGTCGCGCGAGTCGAACTCAGGGACGTACGTCTACTTCCTCGAAGAAGTGATCCGGATGGGCGAGAAGAGCGACCTGCTGTTTTCGCCTGACACGCTGCTGATGCCTTCGTCGGAGGGGATCAGCGCGGAGGTGCGCCAGAACCCGAACGCGATCGGCTATGACGGGCTGGGCTATGTAACGCCCGACCAGAAGATGGTGGGCGTGGCGGCAGCGGCGGGCGAGCCGTTCGTGCTGCCGTCGGTGGCGACGGTGAACGACGGGACATACCCGATTGCGCGCGAGTTGTTCATGTACACAGCGGGCGAGCCGCAGGGCAAGATCAAGGACTACCTGGATTTTATCCTCGGCGAGGGGCAGGCAGTTGTGCCCACGCTTGGTTTCGTGCCGTTGAAAGCGGAATAGGACGCAGATGCCGCAGATTGGGCCAGATCTCGACGATCTATGGCGAGATTCTGCTCATTTGTCGCGATCTGCGTCATCTGCGTTGAATTCCTCATCCATTGGAGGGGCTGTTGGCTGTTGATGCGAACGCGCCGCGGGCGCGGACGGGGTGGGGCGAGTTCACGGTCGAGTGGATGGTGCGGATTGCGGGCTTCTCGACCATCGGGTTCGTCGCGCTGATTTTCCTGTTCCTGCTGCGCGAGGGCGTGCCGTTTTTCCTGCGGACGCCGCTGAGCGAGTGGCTGGGGACGCAGTGGTATCCCACCTTTGACATTTTCGGCACGCTGCCGCTGATCTTGGGGTCGCTGCTGGTGACGGTGACGGCGATCGCGATAGCGCTGCCGCTGGGCGTGGCGACCGCGGTGTTTATCCGCGAGGTCGCGCCGGGGTGGGCGCGCGACATCCTGAAGCCGTTGATCGAGGTGCTGGCCGGCATCCCGTCGGTGGTGCTTGGCTTTTTCGGGATGACCCTGCTGGCGCCGACGGTGCGCGAAGTGCTGGGCGCTCCGACCGGGCTGACCGCGTTCACGGGCGCGCTGATCCTGGCCTACATGGCGCTGCCGACGATTATCTCGGTGGCGGAGGATGCGCTGGACGCGGTGCCGAAGAGCTACCGGGACGCGAGCCTGGCGATGGGCGCGACGCAGTGGCAGACGATCTGGCGCGTCGTGGTGCCGGCGGCAAAGTCGGGTATCCTGACCGCGGTGATGCTCGGCATGGGGCGGGCGATCGGCGAGACGATGGCCGTCATGATGGTGACGGGGAACGCGGCGCGCATGCCGACGACGCTGGATTCGCTGTTCCGGCCCGCGCGGACGATGACCGCGACGATTGCGGCCGAGATGGGCGAGGTGGCGCAGGGGAGCATCCACTATCACGCGCTGTTCGGGATCGGCATTGCGCTGTTCATTATCACGTTCCTGATTAACCTGGCTGCGGCGAAGGCGATTTTCCAGAAGCGGCGGCGGGGAGGGTTGCGCTGATGGCGGTGCGCATTCAACCGGCGAACGCGGGCTCGGCCCGGCGGTATACTACTCAGCGGCTCGGCTTTGTCGCGCTGGCGGTCGCGTCCCTGCTGGTGGTCGTGCCGATCCTGCTGGT
>JALOOB010000121.1 GCA_025454635.1 Anaerolineae bacterium | reverse complement strand
TGCTCGGCGGCCTGCTCATCATCGCGGTCATCGTGCCGCTGATCGAGGAGTTGACGAAGTCGCTGGCCGTGCCCGTGGTGAAGTGGGCGGAGCGGCCGATGACGCGCGCGGACGCCTTCCTGCTCGGCGCAGCGTGTGGGGCCGGCTTCACACTCATCGAGGGGATCACGAACGGAGCGACCGCGCTTGCGCAGCCCGAAGGGTGGGCGACCGCAATGACCGCGCGCAGCGGCGTGGCCGTGATCCACGTGCTCGCATCCGCCCTGGCCGGGCTGGCATGGCACGCGGGCTTGACCGAGCGCAACTGGCGCCGCGCCGTCGGGTTGTTCTTCGCGGCGGTCGCGCTGCACGGCGTTTGGAACGGCGGCGCATTAATCACCGGCTGGCTTGCCCTGCGAAGTGCGGGCCATACTGCTACCGTCGACGTGATCCTGGGCAACCTCGCCGCATTCGCAGTCGTCGCCGGGATGGGGCTCGTATTCGTGTCCAGCCTGATCGCGCTTGCGGTGATTCCCGGCAGACTGGCGCGACAAGACGCCAATGTCCAGACCGCGCCTCGCCCCGAATTGAGCGCGCAAGAACCAGGTTACTGAGACGGAAAGGAGCGTGCTATGTCCCGACGTCGTATTCTGGTGATAATGGGGCTTCTGCTCGCCGGCGCTTCGCTAAGCGGATGCTCGTTCATCCCCGGCCTGGGCGGCGGAGGCGGCCGGCTCGAATACAACGGCGCGGTGGAGCACACCGTCCAGGTGGGGCAGAACGTGCCCGGCACGAATATCCGCTATATCTCGTACAGCGACCAGGGCGCGCAGGTGATGATCAACGACCAGATGGCGCTGAAGAAGCCGGGCGACTCACTCGACTGGCGCGAGACGGTCGCGCCCGGCGTGGAGGTCTCAATGCCCCAGCGCATCGTGCTGGCCGACGCCAACCGCATCCAGACAGTCGGCACGGTCCGCGTCACGGTGGATGGCGCGAACCCGCAGCCTGCGCCCTTCCCAGGCGGCGGCCGCTACATCTACAAGGTCGGCAGTGCGCACACCGTTCGCAAAGGCGACACCGTCCCCGGCACCACGCTCACCTACCTCGGCCGCACGGACGAGGGCGCGCAATTCGGCGGGATCGATGGCTACCCGTTTCGCAAGTTGGGCGATTCAGTGGTATGGCAGGGTCGGCTGAACGGCAACACCTTCGCGCAGATGACCTATCGCGTGGGCGCGTACACGGACGACATCGTGACCCTGGCGGGTTTGGGGACGATAGCAGTTCAGTGATTCAACGCAGATGACGCACATTTCCACTTAGATCATGAGGATCAGGCGATCCATCTCATCTGCGTCATCCCGTTCTATTCTCTATCCGGTGTTGCGTAGCCCTGCCGCCACGCCATTGACGCTGAGCAGCACCGCCTCGCGCAGCGCGTCGGCCTCCGCCCCTTGCGCATTGCGCCAGCGCCGCAGCAGGGCCACCTGCAAGTAATTCATCGGGTCGATGTACGGGTTGCGGAGTTGGATCGAGCGCCGCAGCCACGGCTCATTCTCCAGCAGGTCCGACTGGCCGGTGAGTTGCAGGATGCAGCGCTCCGTCCGGCGGAACTCCTCCTCTAGCCGCGGCCACACCGCCTCGCGCGTTTCGTCGTCGGCCAGCGCGGAGTATACCTCAGCAATTCCCATGTCCGCCTGGCGCATGGAAAGCTGCGCGTTGTCGATCAGCGTGCGGAAGAAAGGCCACTCCCGATACATCCCGCGCAACTCCTCCCACGCGGCCGCATCCTCCCCTGCATAGCCCTCCAACCCGCTGCCCAGCCCATACCAGCCGGGCAGCCCCGCGCGGCTCTGCGCCCAGGCAAAGACCCACGGGATCGCGCGCAGCTCGGCGATTTCGACCAGCGCACCCGGCCCCGCGCGGCGTTTCGCGGGGCGGCTGCCGATGTTGAGCCGGCTGATCGCGTCGATAGGCGTCGCCTGCCCGAAGTAATGGGCGAGCTCAGTCCCGCCGTAGACGAACGACTTATACGCATGCCGTGCCCTCTCTGAGAGCGCGGTCATCGCCTGATCCCGCGCGGCATCCTTCGACTCTGCGTCGCCGCGCGGCGCTCCGCCCAGGATGCCCTGAGAATCTGACCGGGGAGAAGAAGCATCCTGAGCGGAGACAGCCCCGGAGGAGCGCGTCGCAGTCGAAGGACGCGGCGACGGCAGCACCGACCGCATCAGCACCGCGTGCAACAGTTGATCGAGATGCCGTCGCGCCAACTCCGGGTTGGCGTAGCGGTTCGTGATGGTTTCGCCCTGCTCGGTGAGGCGAATGCGGCCGTGGACCGACTCCGGCGGCTGGCTGAGGATTGCGCGATTCGTCGGCCCGCCGCCGCGTCCCACCGTTCCGCCCCGTCCGTGGAAGAGCGTGAGGCGCACGCTGCGCTCGGCGCACACCTTCGGGATGGCCCGCTGCGCGCAGCGCAGTTCCCAGTTCGCCGTAAGGTAGCCGGTGTCCTTGTTCGAGTCGCTGTACCCGAGCATGACCAGTTGCCCCATGCCGCGCTGCGCGAGGTGCGCCTTGTACGCCTCATTCTCGAACAGCGTCGCCATGATCTCCGGCGCGGCTTGCAGGTCCGCCAGGGTCTCGAAAAGCGGCGCAATGTCAAGCCCGGTCGCCACGCCCGCGTCCTGCGCCATCAGAAGCACGGCAAGAACATCTGATGCGCCCGTAGTCATGCTGATAATGAAATTCTCGACCGCATGGGGCCCGACGCGCTCGTGCGCCTTGCGGACAAGGCGGAACAACTCGAGCGTCTCGTTAGTCTCCGGGCTGAAGTCGAGCTGCGCCGGGGTGAGCGGGCGGCGCGAGAGCAGCTCCCGCGTGAGCAGCAAAGCCTTGTCGATTTCAGGCAGCGCTTTGTAGTCGTCCGCCAGGCCATACCGCGCGAGCACCTCGGTCAACGCCGCGCGCAGGTTGTCCGCGTGCTGGCGCAGGTCAAGGGTGGCAAGATGGAAGCCGAAGATTTCCGCCTGCCGGATCAGCACGCCGAGTCGCCCGTCTGCAAGGCGTTCCCCTTTGCGCTCGCGCAGGCTGTCCTGCATCAGGCGCAGGTCCGCGATGAACTCATCGACCGAGTTGTACGTGTTGGGGCGGGGCAAATAATCCGCGCGCCAGGGACGCCGGTTGGCGTCCAGCGTCGCCGCGAGCTTGCGGTAGATGTACGCGCCCTTGTGGCGATACGGCTGCATCGGATAGCGCGAGTTGACGCGGACCGCTTCGTCGGGGAACAGCTCGGCGTCGCGCGTGAGCGAATCGGCCAGCGCCTCGCTGATGCCGTAGCGGGCCGACGCGCTGAGGTGGCCGTGCATCCGGTCGAGTCCGCGCTGGTACAGCCGCAGCGCAGCCGCTTTGTGCTCGCGCAGCGTCTCCTCTGTGACCGGCACGGTCACGAACGGGTTGCCGTCCCGGTCGCCGCCGATCCACGAGCCGAAGCGGAGAAACGGCGGGACCACAAACTTCTCGCCCGGATAGGCTTCCCGCAGCGCGTCGTCCATCGAGCGGTAGAGCACGGGCGCAAGGTCGAACAGGACATCGTCGAAGAAGTAGAGCCCGTTGCGGACCTCATCCAGCACCGTCGGCTGGCGCAGCCGCGTCTCGTCGGACTGCCACAGCGAGACGATCTCCTCCCGCACGGTTTCGAGCGCGTCGCGTTCCTCGTCCGGCGTCAGCTCGGTGAAGTCGAAGCGGCTGAGGACGCCCCCGATCCGGCGGAGTTTGGACAGGATCGTGCGGCGCTTGGCCTCGGTTGGGTGCGCGGTGAAGACGGGCTGCACGTAGAGGCGGTCGAGCAGGCCGCGCATCTCGTCAGGCGTGATGCCGTCCGCGGCGAGTTGGCGGATGGCCGCGCCTGCGGATTCGGCAATGGGCCGGCCCTCCGCGTGCGCCCGGTGCGCGCGTTGGTGAAGCACGCGCACGCGCTCGCCTTCCTCCGCCAGGTTGACCAGCTGGAAATAGGTGGTGAAGGCCTTGATGACGCCGCGCGCGTCGGGGAGAGACAGCGACTCCGCGAGGCGCAGCAGATTACGACGCGCGTCGATGTCGCCGGAACGGCCCTGCTTGGCGAGCGCGCGCACCTGCTCGACCAGGTCCAGCAGCATCTGCCCCTCCTGCTCCACGATGGTTTCGCCGAGGAGATCGCCGAGCAGATGAATCTGGGCGCTGAGGGGGTCGGGGGTGGTCAAGCTGCCTCCAGGGTTGGAATTCAACGCAGATGGGCAAGGTGCGCATGACCTTGCCCATCTGCGTCATCTGCGTCCTATTCCGTTTCTATTCCCCGCTCTGCTCCAACGCGCGCACGCCCGCCACGTCGTACCGGTCGGGCACGAACATGCTCTGGCCTGTCGCCTTCAGCACCATCAGGCCGAAGCCGGCGAGGACTTCCGTCGTCGTGAACGCGCAGTGGCCGTAACGAGCGATGCGAAGTTGCGTCACGTCGGTGTTGCCGTTGGCCAGCGCCTTCTGACGATACTGCGTCTGGTGCCAGTACGGGATAATCGGGTCGCCGGTCGTGTGCATCGTGACGAGCGGGATCGCGGGATTGCCCGTCGTCTCGTACTGCTGCATGGCCGCGAGCGCGGCAGGCTCCGCGGCAAAGCGGTCGACGGCGGCATTGAGCGCAGCATCATTGAGCGAGCCGCGATAGACGCGCGTCGTGTTGTCGAAGGGCGTCCCGCCAAGCTGCTGCTTGCCGTCCTCGGTGGCAAAGACGTTGTACCACAAAATGCCCGCCGTGGTCGCGCCCGCAGTTGTCGGATCGGCGGGATCGATGGGCGCGTGGCTCGTGCGGATCAGCTGCGCGGCCGCGAGCGGATCGGCCGCGAGCTTCGCGAGGACGACCGGCTGGTAAGTCCCCTCCCAGTCGCGGATCAGCTCGGGCGGGACATTCATCGCGTCGCCTGGCAGCGTGCCGGGGAAGAAGACGTCATAAAGCGCGCGGAAGTCGCCCCAGTAGTTGATCTGCTTGCGGAAGTTGCCGATGGGACCGCACAGCGCGAGGCCCGCGTCGAAGACGTCTCCCGAACGCTCGGCGGAGAGAGCGGACACTGCGCCGCCCTCGGAGGGGCCGGTGATGTACGCCTTGCCCGGCTGCCCCACGTCGGCCACAAACTTGTCGACCAACTCGCGCACGTCGGCCACGCCTTCGAGGATGGCAAGGCCGTTGCGGCGGTACGAGGTCGTTGCGAAGGCAAAGCCAAGCGACTGGACCAGATCGGGCACGTATGTGCCGTCGGGCAGGGTCAGGTTGTAGAAGTTGAGCGGCTCATTGAACGCCACGTAGCCGTGAGCGTAGACAATGAGGTCACCGTTCCAGCCGGCGGCCGGGACGCACACGAGCGACAACCCGCCGGAGGGCAGGGTTCCTTCAGCGCAGGGACCGGGAATGGGCAGGAGAGCTGGCCGGGTCACGCGGGGGCCAGGCGGCGCAGGCGCGACGGATGCGGCGTAGGTTGGTGCGGCGATGAGGCTTCCGCTGGCAAGAATCGACACCACCAGGACGATGCGAAAGACAGTACGCATAGACTCCTCCGTGTGTCAGACTATTCGTGCGGATGGCGCAATGATATCACAAACAGAACTGCCACGCTACCATGCAACTCTTCCGATGCTGGCGTGTTATACTAGGCGCAGAGTCCCGGTTGGCTTCTGTTACCCATTTCGTAGCGAGGATTGATGAGATGACTGAACCCACTGACGTCGCAGCAAGCGAATCCGTGGAGACCCCCCGGTCCTTCTTCGAGCGGCCCGGCGTTCAAGTGGAGACGATCCACGTGGGACCGGGCGTGCGCCTGGGCGTGGAGCGCGTGAGCAACCCGGCCGTCGGCATAGGCGGCGCCTACGGCACCTGGGGCGAGCCGTGCCCGAACGAGGAACTGACGCAGGCTGTTGAGTCTGTGCTGGGCCACCCGCTTGAGAGCAGCCCGCTAAATGTCGGGGAATTCGGCTTCTTCTATCGCCATCATGTGCCGGATATGTCGGACGAGGAGCACATCGAGCTCGAGGTGGCCGCGGGCGAGCGGTTCCTGACCGAGGCCATCCACGCCGCAGGGTGGGAGCCGGGCGAGGTCGACGCGCTGCTCGTCGGCATCACCACCCCGGCCTGCCCGGATTACGTCGAGCGCATCGCGGCCCGCGCCGGCCTGCCCGAGCGCAGCCTCAAGGTGAGCATTCACAAGGCGTGCGACGGCTCCGTCGCCGCGCTTAATCTGGCGCTCAACCCGGAGCTGGCCGCGGGCGGTTCGCACGCCAACCTGGCGCGCGAGTTGCGCGGTAAGAAGGTCGTCATCGGTGGGATCGAGGGGCTGAGCCGCGTTATGCGCGAGACGCACGACGCGCAGGCGCTGCAGCTCTTCGGCAACGGCGCAGGGCTGTTCTGCCTCATCCCCGGCGAGACCATGCAGTTTATTGCGGGCAGCCACCAGGAAGTGTACGACGAGGAAGGGCTGCTGCAGGTTCGCATGACTTACCCGCACTCGCGCTCGGCCCTGCTGGAAGTGCAGGAAACGGGCGAGCACTCGCTGCGGTTCGCCGGGTTGCAGCACGAGCCTGCGCCCGATGCAGGCCCCGTAGTCATGGCCGGGCCGATGGGCATGGTCAAGCTCTTTGTGCGGAACGGCGTCAGCGCGGTGCGCTCGGCCTACGGCGCGTATCGCGAGCGGGTGAGCATCCCGGGCAAAGACATCGCCGTCGCCATTGTGCACCATGCCAATTTGAAGATCAACCAGCTAAAGTGGAAGCAGTTGCAGAAGGAAGGAATCAGCCTTCCGATGCCCTGGCTGCTGAACGAGTTCGGCAACGTCAGCGCCGCGTCGGCCATGATCGCGTTCCTCCGCAAGCTGCGCGAGCTGAAGACGGGCGATCACGTGCTGTTCGACGGGTTCGGCGCCGGCTCCTATTACGACGTCGTCGCGGTCGAAATCGGCAGGAAATAGACCACTCAACGCAGATGACGCAGATGGAAACAGGTTGGCAAGACCCTTCTTAGAAGATCATGTCAATCTACCCCATCTGCGTCATCTGCGTTCTGTTTAACTTCCGTCCACCCACGCCTTCGCCGCCGCAGCCAGGTTCATCAGCGGCGCCTCCTGCATAGCGCACTCGGGCAGGCTCTCCAGGAACAGCTTCCCATACTGCTTGGACCGCACGCGCTTGTCCATCACGAGAACCACACCTCGGTCGGTCTTCGAACGGATCAGGCGGCCGAAGCCCTGCCGGAATCGCAGTATTGCGTCGGGAACCTGGTACTGGTGAAACGGGTCGTCGAACGACTCGGAGCGCGCCGCCACGATGGGGTCGGACGGCACCGCGAACGGCAGACGCACGAGCACCAGCGCGCTCAGCGCCGGGCCTACCACGTCCACCCCCTCCCAAAAGCTCCGCGTGCCCAGCAGCACCGTCCGCTCGGTCGTCTTGAACGTCTCGAGCAACTGGTGGCGCGATCCCCCCGCCGCCTGCGAAAGCACCGTGATCCCCGCCGCTGTCAGCGCGGGCGCAATCGCGCTCGCCGTCCGCTTCAGTTGCGCGTAGCTGGTGAAGAGGGCCAGAGTGCGCCCGTTCAGCGCCTTCGCCAGGCTGATAATAGAGGACTCGACCACCGGTTGGAACTGCGGTGAGTTCGGCTCAGGCAGATCGGAAGGCAGGTAGAGCAACGTGCACGCGCGGTAGTCAAACGGCGAGCCGACAAACGCGCAGTCCGCGTCTTCGGCCGCAAGACGGCTGCGCATATAGTCGAAAGAGCCTCCGGTGCGCAGCGTGGCCGACGTGAGCACGACCGTGTCGTTGCGCCAAAGGATGTTCTCCTGCACCAACTCCCCGATGTGAACCGGCGCCATACGGAGCGACAGGCCGCGCCGCCCCGGCATCCCCCGCTCGTTCGGCGCTTCCACCCAGTAAACATGGTTGTCCTGCGGTCGCATGACCCACTGTTCCAGCGTATCGTAGGTCTCGACGAGCTTGCTCGTCGCGCCGAGCAGTTCGCCCGCCAGCCGCTCCGCCTCGCCGCCATCCCCCGCCTGCCCCTCCAGCCGGTCGAGCAAGCCGACCAGGCGCGCGTTGAGTTCGTTCCACGCCGCCCCGAGGTTGTCCCACGCCACCTCCACGTCGACCCACAACGGCTGCGCGCGCACGGCCGACGTAATGCGGAACTTCAATTCGTACTCGTCCCGTTCCCCGCGTGGGACCGCGTCGCGCGCGAATTCCTCGATCACCTGCCAGAAGTTGTCGAGCTGCCGCCGCGCCGCCTCGACCTCCTGCTGCAGGTGGACGATCTCCGCGTGGAAGTCGGGGGAGCGCTCCGGCGCCAGTTCGTCGCGCAGCGCCGCATCCAGGTCAGCCAGAAGGCCCGACCTGGCAGGCTTTGAGCCAGCTACCGGCTCCTTCTTCGCGGGCAGATATAGTCCGTTGAACAACGCGGCCAGCGAATTCCCATCCACCCGAAACGACAACTGCTCGGTGACCGCCGTCTCCAGGTGGTGCGCCTCGTCGACGATCAGCCGGTTGTACGCTGGCAGGACGCGGTGGCCCGTCGCCGCATGCCGCACGCTTCCAATGAGCACCCTTCGCTGTTGGCCGATAGCGTGCCCCACACCGCGCGGTCGCCCGGCCACGCCAGCGACAGCTCGGCCGCGTCGCCCGTCTCCGTGGTGAGCAGCCACACGAGGATACGCGCAAGGCTGCGCATTTCGTCCACCGTGGACGGACCGGCCCGGCGCAAGGCCTCGAAGCGCTTCATGCACAGGTAGTTCGCGCGCCCCTTAAGCAAGGTCGCGCGGAACGGCTCGGCGCGGCCCCACGCATGGCCCAGCGCGGCCTGCAGGTCGGGCAGGTCCTTCTTGAACAACTGGTCCTGCAGGTTAATCGTGTTCGTGCTGATGACGACGCGCTCGCCGGTGTAGACCGCATGCGTGATGGCGGGCAGGAGGTAGGCAAGCGACTTGCCCGTGCCTGTGCCTGCCTCGGCCATCAGGTGATGCCCCTGGTTGAACGCCAGCGCGACCGCCTGCAGCATCTCCACCTGCTGCTCCCGGTGCTCGTAGCCGGGGAATATCTCGCTGAACACGCCGCCGGGTTCGAGCATCGCCGCAAGTTGCTCCGCGTCGAACTGCGCGGAGATGCCTCCGACCGTCTCATATGGGGTAAGCGGCTCCGCCGGCTCCCACGCCTCGAACAGGCGGCACTGGGGCACGACCTGCGCGAGCGGGAGCGGCTGCGGGAAGGGGCGCACCGGCCCGGCCGCATCCTCGAAGACGCGCGTCGCGCCCCACTCCAGCGCCCACGCCCTGAGCATGGCTGCCAGCCGCAGGATTTCGGTAATGACGGGCAGCGGGAGCATAGCCGCACGCTCGCGCAGGATCTCGAATAGCTGCGCGGTCACTTCCGCGTCGTTGAGCGCGCGGTGGCCGTTCGGCGAAGGAATGCCAAAGTGGAGCGCAAGCGAGCCGAGCGAGTAGGATGGCAGGCCGGGCGCGAGGACCGACGCCAGCTCCCAGGTGTCGTAGGTTGGGTTTTCGACAAAGAGCCCGTGCCGGCGGAGAAAGCCGAGGTCGAACGCGATGTTCTGCCCGACAATGGGCGCAGGGCCAACAAACCGGCGCAGCGCGGGCGCCACCTGCTCGAACGGAGGCTTGCCGATCACCATCTCGTTGGAAATGCCGGTGATCAGCGTAACCTCGTAGGGAATGGGCCGGCCGGGATTGAGCAGAGTGTCGAAGGTCTCGACCGGCGCGCCGTCCACATACTTAACGGCGCCGACCTCGAGGATCGCGTCGCGTTCGGGGCTGAGGCCGGTGGTTTCGAGGTCAAGCGCTACGTAGGTGCGTGGCAAAAGGTGTCTCCGACGAACTGGTCTTGGCCGGATTATAGCACGAGGCGCCAGGATTGCAGGATTGGCAGGACGAGAGGGCTTCTTCGCCGCTCCTGTCTCGCGCCATCCTGCCACTCCCGAATCTTGTCGCGCCGTTAAATATCACGGGCGACCTGCATGGTCGCCCGTTGGCGTCGCCGTGGAGCGTAGGTTTTGCCGGAGAGCCCAAAGCTAACGGCGACGATAGAACATATATACCATGGAACTTTTGTGCTGTCAAGAGGCAATTTTTCGAGACTGGCTGCGCAAGCTTCCCGGCTTAGTGCTATAATTCATCCACGCGCCGCTCTCGCCCGGAGGACCTCATGAAACGTTGCCTCACTCTCGCGCTCGCGCTACTCCTCTTCCTCGCTGCTGCTATGCCGCCTGCGGCCGCCGACGAACCTGTGACCTGGGCGCTGACAGGCGTGCGGGTGCAAGTCATGCGGGACAGTTCCACCCCTGTCAGTGACGTGACCCTGCCCGCCGGCGCCGGATCAGGCGGCGACTCCTGGACGTTTGACCTCGGCAGGATGTGGCCCGGAATCGGCGACGCGCGCGCCACATTGGCCGCGAACGTGACGCTGACCGGCCCAGCCCAGATCACGCTCAACCAGCCCGCCACGTTCAGCGCTACCACCACACACACTGCCGGCACGACGGGCGTCTCCGAGGGGGAGAAGGGACGCATGCGCTACGGGTTCAGCCTGTACAAGCCGCCCTGCGGCGAGGTGAGCGAGCGCGCGGAGCAGGCGGGCAACACCACGAAGTCGACCAGCCTCAGCGGGCAGTGCCAGTGGACGCCCCGCTACGCCTACGAGACGAAGTACTCCATCGGCGTCTACGGCACGACCGAAGTGGTCTACTTCACCGGCTCGCGCGTCTACGATCAGGTGCTCGTCTCGTTCATCTACACGCGGCCGCCACCCAACGTCCGCCCCATCGAGGGCAAGGTGCTCGTGGAGGGGGCGGGCGTGCCGGGAGGCCGGCAGCCGCTGGCGGATGTGGGCGTGGCCCTGCTCGACTCGAACGGCGTTGAGCTGGAGCGGACGCTGACGAAGGCCGACGGCTCGTACTGGCTGGCGTGGGCCCCGGAGGACCAAACCGTCACGGTGCGCGCATACCTGCGCAACGACACCTCCTTTCCCTCGCCGGTCACCTTCCGCTACGGCCAGCCCCCGTTCGACGGCGTCGCTCACCCCGGACCGCTCGCCTTCGCCGCCAGCCCGCCCATCAGCGTGGGGCGGGGGGCGAACGCGCTGCATGAGGACCTCGTCTTCTCCGAGTCCTCCCCGGACCAACCGCCGCCCGCGATTCCGCACGATCAACTGGATGATCTCGGGCTGATGTACCACCGCATCCACCAGGCATGGGAGCTCGCGGGCAAGCTCGGGCCTGGCCTGACCCTGCCCGTAGTCGTCACCGCGTACTCGAATGAGCCTGGCGTCTTCTGGCAGGGGCCGACGAACTGGTGGACGCCGCCGGGCAACCAACCGGTCATCATCAACATCGCTGCGGCATCGAGCGGCGCGCTTAACGGTGACACCCCGGACAACCGGGAGTGGCACGAGTTCGGCCACCACGTGATGGCCGATACATTCGGCGACCAGATGCCGGACAACCAGGTGGGCTGCCCACAGCCGTTGCCGGCCGAGTTCTCGTGCAACCACTACGGCTTCGCTAACCTCAACACCAACGACTCGTGGACCGAGGGCTTTGCGGAGTTCTATTCGCTGCTGATTGGGCGGGAGATCGAAGGCAGGGCGCGCCCTGAGTTGTACCGGTGGGCGGGGATCGAAGACAACCTGGAAAGCAATTACCTCGCCTGGACCTACACGGCGCACAACCCCGCGACCCCGAATGCGATCAGCGCGGACGAGGAATTCGCCGTGGCCGGGCTGCTCTGGGACCTGCTCGATCCCGCCGATGCGGACGACGCGTCGACGCTCCGGGCGGACGCACAGGCTCAGACTTGGGCCGACTGTGTGCAGGTGCCGCTGCCAACGCTCTGGAGCCTGCTGACGAAGGATTACGGCAACACCGTCGAGCGCAGCCCGGTCCCGCCTGCGGACTACGGCTACCTGTTCGATGTGAAGCACCTCTACGATGCGCTTAAGTCACAGGGGGTCGGGCAGGCGCAGTCGCGTGCGCTCGGCATCAGCGACCTCGACGAGTTATTCCTGGCCCACGGCTTCTTTGCGGACAAATCCGACGACGACCGTTTCTGGCAGAGCGACGAGGAGATCGGCCGCGCCGCGGACGTGGACCGGCCAGGGCGGAGGGACCGCGAGTTGCCGCCAGGGTCATACATCGCATACACAGCTCAGACCGCGCAGGGCCAACCGGTCACGCAGGCGCGCTTCCGGGTCGAGGTAAACTTCGCCTCTCCGTTCCAGCATTACAGCTACAGCTTCTGGGCTTCCCCGGCGGCCACCGGCTTGCTCCCCTTCCACGCGCCCGACCCGCAGTACGGCGCAACGGTCAACATCACGGCTTGGAGCGGCGCCTACCAGTCGCAGCCGCTCACCGTGGACACGCAGCAATACTGGCAGGCGATGGCGGCCAACCCGGAGACTCCGTTCATGAAAGCCGCGTTCACGCTGATGCAGCGGCCCGCGCTCTACCTGCCCATGACGATGCGAGCGGGCGCGAGCGCGTCAGGCGCCCACAGCGGCGCCGGCATGTCAAAGGCGCCGCGCGCTTGCGTCCCGGCGGACGCGACACCGACGCCGACCCCCTCGCCCACGCCGACTGCGACGCCCACCGCCACACCTCAGCCGCAAGAGGGCATCATGGGGAAGGTGACCTTCAAGGGAGCGCCGCCACCCGTTCCGCTCGACCTGCAACTCGAAGTGTGGGACGGCACAGCCTGGGGCGCCCTGATGGAGACGACGACCGAAGGCAGCGGCCAGTATCTGTTCGTCGACGCGCCCCCGCTGGCTGCAGGTCAGGCGTATCGGGTAACCTTCCGCAACGGCGGGTCCGTCGCGCCCGACAGCCGCTTCCTTTGGAACTGGTTCGGTCGCAAGATCGAAGGGTACGGCGGGTACGGCGCCGTGCCTGGCGGCGATTTCGACATCGCGGACGTGCCGCTGGCCTCGCCCGAACCGGGATCAACCGTGCGCCTGCCTGCTGACTTCTGTTGGACGCCGCGCGGCATTGCCGGGGACAACTACAAGGTGATGCTGTACAGTTGGGACCTTGACCAGGTGGGGGCAACTGGATGGGTCGGGGATGTGAGCTGCGCCCGCATCGCGGGACTGCCCGCGGGTTGGCCGAACGGCGGCGCGTACTCCTGGTGGGTTCGCGTCGGACAGGGCAATCCCGATGCCGAGCCGTTCAACTACGGAGACGCGTTCGGAGAGGCGCCCGTAGGAATCGAGTGGTAAGGGGCCGCGCGTCGCCGGCGCGCGGCCCCTCGCTCCCTACCGCATCATCACGGGCAGGAACGTCTTCGCCGACTCACTCAACGTCACCTCGCCGACGTCCGTCACGCCTCCCTCCGTAACGGTGACGGTTTGCTCCTGCGCCGCAAAGCCGGTCAGTTCGAAACGCAGCCGGTACTCGCCCGGCGGCAGGTCAGGCAGCGCAAACGCCCCGTTCGCGTCGGTGAACACCGGCGGGATGTCCGACTGCCCGGCGACGCCCACGAACACGCCCGCGCTCGTCTCCGCCGCCGCGCCGATCACCCCGCGCTTGAGCGTGACCGTGCCGCGTATCAGGCCGACGGTAGCCGCTCCCCGCACCAGCACCTCATCCTGATACGTCTCCGACTCGTTGCCCGCAGCATCGCGGAAACGGGCGAACACCGTAGCTCTGCCGGCCACCGGCGCAAGCTGCCATGAGATGACCTCCTGGAACGGCTGCCAGTTGGCCCCGGCGAAGTCCGACCCGTTCGACACGAGCATCTCCTTCGCATCCTCGTCGCTCACCAGCCGCACCTTTACCGCAACGGTCGTCACCACCGGCCGGTCGTCCGCCACGATCACCCGGCCCGCGGGCGGGATGGGGTCCTCGCGCGGGATGCCCGCGAACTCGTTTGACGGTTCAGCTTCTTCCCCGTTTCCGCCGACGCACGTCAGCCGGTAGATGTAGAGCGTGTCGTTCGCCAGCCCTTCGTCGAAGTACAGCCCGCCAAACTGCGCCGGCGCGAACTCCGCGATCACCTTGAACGGATCGTTGCCCTCCCGGCGCTCCAGCCGCAGCAGGGCGCACGCCTGCAGCACCGGGTAGCGGATCGTGTTCATGTTCGGTTTGACGGGCGGATCGGGCAGGTGGTCGAACGGCCCGGTCAGCACCTCCGCGTCGATGATCTTGACCGCCTTGTCGTCCCGCGCGTCGAAGGGGTTCGCGCCCCGGTTTACCTCGCTGCCGTCATGCTCGCCGCCGTTGTCCGTGTCCATGTCGCACGGGTCCGTGCCCAGTTCGTACTCCTTCAGACTCGCCAGCCCATCGCCGTCAGCGTCGACCTTCGCGTCGTTGATCTGCGCGCTCAGGCAGCCATGCAGCACCTCGTAACGGTCAGGCATCCCATCCTGGTCCCCGTCGATGGGCTTGACGTCCCGGAGGAACTCGTACAGCTGGAACGCCCCTCGCCGGATGCGCGTGAACGGGTCCCCGAAGTTGGACTCGCCCTCGGCCCGCGCCACCACGAGGTACGAGCCTCGCACCGGGAGCGTCGTCGTGTCCCGGTCGTCCACACCGTTCGTGCTGCCCCGGTCAGTGCGCGTGTAGACGTTCCCGTATACCCCGTCGTCCGGCCCGCCGTCGCCGTGGCTGCCGTCGTCAAGCAGCGCCAGTTCGTCAGTCGAGCCATCCGGGTGCTCGATTTGCGCCAACACCTTCGCCCCGCGCACCGGCCCCTTGCGGTCCGTCAGCGTAGCGAGCACAGGCATCGGCACGCCGCGCAGGAATTGCCGGTTGAGCGACTCTGCTGACGGATCGGTGATGTTCTGTCCGAAGTAGAGCCGCAGCTTTGCGCCTTGCGCGTTCTTTGCTGAAAAGGCCGCCGCGAACTCCAGCGCATCGCCCGAGCTATTTGTCAGCCGTAGCCGCCACACGCCCGTCTGGTCGATCTTCTCCAGTTGGAAGGTCGCGTGCGTGTTGTCCGCAAACACCTCCGCGCCCGGCCCGCTCAGCACCTCGCTGTTGTCCGGCCGGAACAGCTGCACCTTGACGTTCGCCGCCTTCGCCCAGTTCGCCGTGAACACCGGGTCGACCAGGTTCTGCTCGTCGATCGGGATGTTCAGGTCGACCGTCGCGCCCGCGGCCAGCGTCCCGACCTGCTCCCATAGCCGCTCGTGCCGCCGGATGCCCTCCATCGTTGTTCGGAACGCATCGGCCAGGCGGTTGGACAGGGCCGCTGCGGCCATCGGCGCAGCGCCGGGGGCGGCTGCGACAGAAGCCCCCGCCCCGCTCGCGCCGCCAAGATCCACGTACAGGTAATCGCCGCCCGTCGTGGACGCGATCTCCTGCATCAACGCCTGGTCAGTCTCCGGCCCGAGCGCAATCGAGAAGACCGTCGTCCCGGCCGCGGTAATGCTCGGCTTGACGGTGCTCCAGAAGTCGCTCTCGTTCTCCAGCCCATCGCTCAACAGGACGATGTAGTCCTGCCCGAGCGGATCGCCCCACGCGTCGAGTTCGGCCTGCCCCTTCTTCAGCCCGTCGCCGATGGATGTCAGGTTCTGCGGCGAAAGCCCGCTGATCGCGGTCTTGGCGTTCGTCCGCTGCCCCGCCACGTCCTGCAGTGTGTGGACGACAAACGCGTCGTCGTTCGGCTCGCTCCCGTTCCCGCTGAACCACACCACGCCAAGCTTGTCGGACGAAGGCGCCGCGTCGACGAACAGCCGGCCCGCGTTCTTGGCCGCGTCCATCTTCGTGTTGCCGGCGGGCGCGCTCATGCTGCCCGATGCGTCGATGACGATCTCCTGGTTGCGTTGCATCTTGGAGTACTGCACCACGCCGTTCTTCGTGTCCGCCGCCAGGTCGCCCAGCTTGATGAGCAGCGGGTACACCCCGTCGGTTGCCTTCTCCGGCGCCTGCAGCACCAGCCAGTAGCTCCCCTGCACGTAGCTGCCTGCGAGCACCGTCGCCACGTTGGCCGGTTGCTCGTCGCCCACCCACGCCTGGAAGTCGCTCACGTCCAGTCCCTCCACCGACGGCTCGCCGAGTTCCTCGGGGCCGAAGACGTTGACGATGGCGAGAAACTGGTCCGGCTCGGCGGGTTCGCCCACATACGCTTTATACGTCGTAGAAGGTCGCACGATCTGCAGTCGCGCGCCGCCGCAGGCGAACTTGTAGGTGAAGTTGGCCGGGTTGCTAAGCCCTGCCACGCTCACACCCAGCTTGGTGTACGGCTGCGCGGCCCGGTTGATGTACGCCCGTTTGAAGTCGGTCGTCACGCTCTTGAATAGGCGCTGCGCGTTGTTGCTCCCGGTCGAGGCGATCAGGCCGTACGCCGCGGTGTCGCCGGTCGACTGAAACCCAATCACGCGGCAGTCCGCGGAGGGCGTCGCCTCGTAGTATTTCGCGCCCCACTCCACGACCGAGTCCGCGGTCGGCCCCTTCGTGGGCGGGATGTTGCCCGTCCACGCCTTCGCCACTGCGCCGTAAGTCCACCCCGTGCCGTCCGACTCGTCGCGGTAATCGTAGCGCGACGCGTTGGGCAAGGCCGCGGTGTTGAGCGACTTGGCGTAGTTGGCAATAGTGAAATCGTGGAAGACGTCCTCCAGCGTGCGCCCTGGCTGGAACTGGCTGATCGTCTGCCGCACCGTGCCGATCAGGTCCGGCGAATCGTTGTTGGCCTGCGCGTTCTCCCAGAACTCGCGGATGAAGTCCACGCCGAAAACCGGCTCACCCGGCGTCGTGCCAAGTTGCTCCGCCATGTACTGCCAGAACAGCGCCGACGTGTAGGACAGGTTCCACATGTTGCGGTTCGGGTTGCCCAGGTAGCCGTTGGCCTCCGAGCCGTAGGTGATGCAGCCCGCGCCGCCGTCCAGGTCGGTGTACATCTTGTCCTGCATCATGCGGGCCGTGCCCTCGACCGGCGTCGCGCCCCAGGTCGACCATTTGCCGAACGTGATGTACGCGTACTGCACGTGGTGGAACAGTTCGTGGCCGATGACGAGCCGGATGCACGCTTCCGACGACGTCTTGTACCCGGTCGACGGCATGTTGATCCGGTCCGCCGGCGCGTTCCCCGAGTCGCAGCCGCCGTGATCCGAGCAGTCGAACACCTGCACGTCCGCGTCGGAGCCGGCAAAGTCCGCCGCGCTGAACCCCTGCGCGGTGTAGCCGTTATGGTAGCCGTTGGGATTCCCAGCGGTCGACGCGTTCGAGTTATCCAGCGCGTTCGCCATGTTCTGCGCCTGCGCCGCGGGCACGTAATTGTCGTCCGTGCCTGGCGGGGTCGGGTTGTTGTCCGTGTAGAAGACGTGATACGTGCCGTTCGGAGTGATAATCTCGTCCGGCAGCGGTCCGGGGTGATCGGCCTGGGCGATCAACGGGATCGCAAACAAGGTCAGGCCGAGCAACAAGCGCGCCACGCGGCGCAGCGGGACAGGTCGCATAGGTTCCTCCTTGCGGAAGAGGCGGCGACGGGAAAGCGCGTCGCCGGCG
>JALOOB010000436.1 GCA_025454635.1 Anaerolineae bacterium | reverse complement strand
TGCGGAAGCGGTCAACGTGGGCGGCGACCTGGAGGCGCGCATCGAGGCCGGGGGGAAGATATACGAGGAATACTGCGCAGAGTGCCACGGCGCGGACGGAGAAGGCGCGGAACTGCCCGATCAGCCGGGCGAGTTTACCAACCCGCTGAACGACGAGCCGTTCCTGATCACGCATAGCAAAGACACGCTGTTCAACGTGGTGGACTACGGCTGGGAAACGCTCGGCATGCCGCCGTTCGGCCTGCGCTACGGCGGCGGGCTGACGGATCCGGAGATCCGCGCGGTGGTCGATTTCCTCCAGGCGTGGTACGTGCCGCCGGATGAGGGCGGCGATGCCGAAGTGATCGACCCCGCGACGATCGAGACGGTCAGCTTCAGCCAGCACGTCAAGCCGATCTTCGACAAGCGATGTCTGAGCTGCCACGGCAGGCGCACGAAGGGCGGGTACAGCGTCGCGACGTACGACGAGGCGATGAACTCCGGCGACAACGCGCCGGTCATCGTTCCTGGCGATGCGGCCAACAGCATCCTGGCCCAGATGCTTCGAGGGATCGAGACGCCCGCGGGCGGGCAGATGCCGCCGAGCCGGCCGCTGCCTGCGCAGCAAATCGAGCTAATCGAGAAGTGGATCAACCAGGGCGCGCAGAATAATTAGCCGATACGTTTGTGGGGGGCGCCACGGAGTAGCGCACCCCACAAACACCCAGTCATTGAGGACGCCATGAGCAAACTCGCCCGTGTCACCCTACCCAGCGCGCTGCGCTACCGCGGCGGATGGCCCTACGTATCGTGGCTGCTGCACCGCATCAGCGGGATCGGGATCGTCTTCTTTGTCGGCATGCACGTGGTCGCTGCGTTCTTCCTCTATGCCGTGCAGGGCGTGGCGGGAGACATCGCGAATGCGCTGACGACTTTCTACGAGTCGACCCCGATGCAAGTGTTCATCCTGTTCGCCGTGCTGTATCACGCCATGCACGGCCTGCGGCTGGTGATCCTGGATATGTTCCCAAGGCTATGGGAGTATAACCGCGAGGCCATGTGGGTGCAGTGGGCGCTGTTCCTGCCCATGTTCCTGCTGCCGGCCGCGTTGATGATCATGGAAGTGACGATCTGAGAGGCCGACGATGACGACAGCTTACAGCGCTCGCGCCGCCCGCGCTCGCTCGGGCAGCAAGTTCGAAACCTTCATGTGGTTCTTCACGCGGGTTACCGGCATCCTGTTCCTGCTGATGGCCGCGTTCAACCTGGTGTATGCGAACCTGTCGGGCGGCTACGGGAACATGGACATGGCCGCGCAGATGCGCTGGGCGTTCTTCCCGATCTCGTTCCATGTCGAGTCCAGCGCGGTCGAGGTGACGCCCAACTTCCTGAACCCGTTCTGGCAGTTGTACTCGTTCCTGCTGCTCGCGTTTGCGGCAACACACGGCTTCAACGGCCTGCGCGTGATCGCGTCGGACTCGCCGGCCGATGCTGCTCTCATGGGTTAAGGCGATCCTGTTCTTCACGTGGCTCTTCGTCATTATCGCGGCGATCTTCCTGATCTTCGTATTCACTGGCTGACAGACACGCTCGCGTCTGGGGCGCCGCTTCGGCGCGAAGCGATGCTTCGCCACGAAGCGCGGCTTACAGCGCGTAGCGAAAGGAGCGTGTTACCGATATGCTGCATCGCTTTGATGTAATCGTCGTAGGCGCCGGCGGCGCAGGGCTGATGGCGGCTCTCTACGCCTCGCGCGGCGCCAAAACCGCAGTGATCAGCAAGCTCTATCCCACCCGTTCGCATACGGGGGCGGCGCAAGGCGGCATCGGAGCCGCGCTCGGCAACATGGAAGAGGATCACCCCGAGTGGCACATCTTCGATACCATCAAGGGCGGCGATTACCTGGTTGACCAGGATTCGGCTGAGATCCTTTGCACCGAGGCCGTGTCGATGGTGTATGACCTGGAGCATATGGGGCTGCCGTTCGACCGCACCCCTGAGGGCCGGATCGCGCAGCGCCCCTTTGGCGGCCACACCAATAATGCGACCAAGCAGCCCGTCCGCCGCGCCTGCCATGCGGCCGACCGCACGGGCCACATGATCCTCCAAACATGCTATCAGCAGTGCATCAAGAACAATGTGACGTTCTTTGACGAATTCCAGGTGCTTGACCTGCTGATCAATGCGGAAGGTCACTGCGCGGGCGTGGTGGCGGCAGGGCGCATCTGGAAGATTACGTCGAACGCGTATGCCCTGACGGGCGACGGCTGCGCGGTGGCCTACCGCCGGGGCATCCCGCTGGAGGACATGGAGTTTTACCAGTTCCATCCGACCGGCATCCTCAACCTGGGCATCCTGCTCACGGAGGGCGTGCGCGGGGAGGGCGGCGTGCTGGTGAACGGGCAGGGCGAGCGGTTCATGCCGAACTACGCGCCCACAGTCAAGGACCTGGCGTCGCGCGACGTGGTCTCGCGGGCAATCTACCGGGAAGTCCAGGCCGGCCGCGGGGTCGACGGCAAGGACTATGTCTTGCTTGACGTGCGGCCTGACACGGTGAACAAGTACTTCGAGGCGGACGGCGTCAAGAACCCCGACGGCTCGCCCAGGCGCATCACCGCGGAAATGATCCGCCAGAAGCTGCCCGACATTTCGGACTTCTGCCAGACGTATCTGCAACTCGACCCAGTCAAGCAGCCGCTGCCGATCCAGCCGACGGCGCACTATGCGATGGGCGGCATCCCGACCGACAACAACGGCCAGGTTGTGATCGACTCGGAAAACACGCCGATCCCGGGCTTTTACGCTGCGGGCGAGTGCGCGTGCGTGTCTGTGCATGGGGCGAACCGGCTCGGGACGAACTCGCTGGTCGACATTCTCGTATTCGGGCGACGGGCCGGTGTGGCGGCCGCGTTGTATGCGCAGAGCGCGGCATTCCCGGCGCTGCCTGCGCAGCCCGAAGCGAACGCTGCGGCTGAGTTGGAGCGCATCCGCAAGGGCGAGGGCGGCGAATCGGCGGGCATGATCCGGAAGGACATGCGGCAGATGATGATGGATAACGTTGGCGTGTTCCGCACTGAGGAACTGCTGACCGGCGCGATCCAGAAGCTCGCCGAGCTGAGGGAGCGGTGGCGCCGCGTAACCATCATGGACAAAGGCGCCCGCTGGAACACCGAGCTGATGGAGACGTGGGAGCTTGGCTGCCTGATCGACCTGGCCTACGTGACCGCGGTGGCGGCGCTTGACCGTAAGGAAAGTCGCGGCGGGCACTACCGCGAGGATTATCCTGAGCGCGACGACGACAATTGGCTGAAGCACTCCCTGGCCTTCCCACTGGGTGACGGGGGCGTGCGAATGAGCAGCAAGCCGGTGCGGTTGGGGCGCTATACGCCGGCGAAGCGCGTGTACTAAGCGAGGGCGACGATGAACGTTAAGGTCAAAATTCGACGCTTCAATCCCGAAAAGGACCGCCGGCCGCGTTGGTCGGAGTTCAGAGTCGACGCGCAACCCACCGACCGGGTGCTCGACGTGCTGCAAGTGATCAAGGAGAACCAGGACGGCACGTTGACCTTCCGCCGCTCATGCGCGCATGGGGTGTGTGGCTCGGACGCGATGGTCATCAACGGCAGAAACCGGCTTGCCTGCAAGGTGCTCGTCAAGGACGTGGGTCGGAGCATCGTCATCGAGCCGCTGCGCGGGCTGCCGGTCATCAAGGACCTGACGGTCGACATGGAGCCGTTCTGGCGGCAGTACAAGTCGATCAAACCCTTCCTGATCAATGAGGATGACCCCCCGTACATGGAGCGGCTGCAGTCGCCGGAGGCGCGCGCTCGGTTCGACGACACAACGAAATGCATCCTTTGCGCAGCGTGCACGACGTCGTGCCCGAGCTTCTGGGCTGACGCTAGCTACGTGGGACCGGCAGCCATCGTGCAGGCGCACCGATGGATCTTCGATGACCGCGACCAGGGCGCGCAGGTCCGGCTCGCCATTCTCGCCGACGGGAACGGCGTGTGGAAGTGCCGCACCATCTACAACTGCACCGAAGCTTGTCCGCGCGATATCGAGATCACGCGGGCCATTCGCGAGGTCACGCGCGCCATTGTGACAGGCGAAGTCAGTTAGCGCCGCATTCTTAATCCAGCGAACCTCAGGCCGGGTTTCAAGCGAACCCCGGCCTGTTTATTTCAACTTGCGCTGATTCCTGCATTACCAGTTGCGATTGTTCCTTTTCGCGCATTGACACTCGATGCGATATGTGATATGATTTACAAAGCAGGGGCAAAGAGGCCTGTCGGAGGAGGTCATATGCCGCATCAAGGCGACATGGAAGTCATTGAAACTGCGAATCCGGTGCTGCGGGATTGCGCGGCTGAGACGCGGGCAGCGCTGCTCGAGCGCGGGCGCATCGAGCGGTTCGATGCCGGGGCCGTGATTTACGGCGACGGCGAGCGCGCAGGGGTTGTCCTGTTCCCACTTAATGGCGGATTGCAGATGGGCAAGGCCACCACCCGAGGCCGCCGCCAGATCATCTGTCACCCGCAGGCCGAATCGTGCGGGGGAGTTTGCATGTTGGCGTTCGGGCCGCACGCGCTCGCAGAAGTGCGCGGGCTGGACGCCGGGGAGGTGTTGATTCTCGACCGGACCGAATTCGAGCAGATGATTCACGACGATCGGGTGCTTTGCCGGGCGGCATGGCACAGCGCCGCGAGCTGCATGTCTCATCTTAGCGGTCTGGTTGCGCAATTGTCGTTCAACAAGGTATCGGAGCGCGTGGCCCTGGCGCTGCTCCAGGATACGGAGAAGGACGGCGACCTCGTCCGCCTCACGCAGGCCGACCTCGCCGCGGAAGTGGGCACTACGCGCGAGGTGGTCGCGCGCTGCCTTGCGACACTTCAGGCGGACGGCTACATCCGGCTGGGCCGGGCGCGCATCACGGTGTTGAATCGCGAAGGGCTCGAGCGCTCGCTGTAGCTGTTTGCGTGCGCCGTTATGACGCGTTGCGCCTGAGTGCTGCAGCCCCGTTGCTTCCGAGGTAGGTTCGGACCAGCCTCGGAAGTTTTTTGTTTGGGTCAGCCAGTCTGCTCCACGGGAGCGAATACGATGACGAAATATCGGCTGGAGATTGAAGTCTTCGAGGGGAAC
>JALOOB010000120.1 GCA_025454635.1 Anaerolineae bacterium | reverse complement strand
GGGCGCGGCGATCCAGCTGAGGCCAGCCTCGGTGAGCGCGCAGGCGGTGCGGTTGACCGCAGCGTGCTTGTCGAGGTAGTTCTGGAGCAGCGCGTCCATCTCGCCAGACTGCTCGATTTCTTCCTTGGGGCGGAAGTAGTCGAGGATGCTGGAAGGGCGGGCGCGGGTGGACTCGGTGTCGGGGTCGCCGCCCTCGTGTTTGGCCGAGATATTCGCTACGTGATCGGCCAACTCGACCAACTCGGCGCGGCGGTTGTAGGGCTGGCGGACGATGTGGCGGTAGGCCTCGGTGATGTGGTGCTCGAAGCGGACGACCTGCTCGAACCCGAGGAGCTTGCGGAATTGCGCGGTCAGCTCGAGGGTCTCGTTGTTGACCGAGTTGCTCCAGTTGAAGCCGATCAGGGGCGAGGCGCCGTCGTCGCGCGAGAACAGCTTGGCGCCGAGCAGGGTCCAGAGCGCGCCGAAGGGGTTATCGTTGCCGACGAAGACGCTGATCTTGAACTCGTTGTGGATGCCGAGCTTGTGGAGCAGGTAGCCGGCGAGGATGGTGCCCGGGTTGATGTTGAGCACCTGCCGCGTGCCGTAGGTGGTGTAGTAGTAGAGGAACTCGTCGACCCACATGAGCACGTGATCGTTGGGCTGGCCCACGCCGCCGAAGTAGCCGGTGATGGTGTCGGCGCCGCCGAGATGGATGTTTGAGCCGTCGGTGCCCTTGGTGTCGAGGGTCTCGACATAGGATGCGCCCATGATTTGCATGGCCGCGGCGAGGGCGAGCATGTCGCCGCAATCGCTTTCGGACTCGCGCATTTTGCGGACGCGGATGTAGCGGCTCGGCATGAGCTCGCGCTGTTCGATGGCCTGACGCGCTTCGGCGATGAGCCAGGGGAAGTACTGGGTGGCGCTGATTTCGAGCGTGACCGCGAACTCGTCGTTGAATTCGGTTTGCGCGGCGCGGTCGCCGAGGACGTGGCGGCGGTACTCGTCCTCGCTGATGAAGGCGCCGACGTCGCGCTGCTTCTGGAGCCAGATGAGATCGTCGAGGTAGCAGCAGTCGTGCTCGGCGAGGCGCGTGAGGAGGTTGTCGAGGTCGCGCGCTTTGGCGGCGCGGGCGTTGATTTCCTCCGGCGTGCCGTACTTTGCGACGACGTCGAGCAGGGCGTTGACGACTTTGAGGTTGGGGTCCAGCAACACGGCGTTGATGTCGTCGAGCCGGCTGTGAGGGATGCGCAGCCTCGCGCGTAGCTCTTCTTTGTTAGCCATCTCTCACCTCGTAAAATAGTTTCTTTACCACGAAGACACGAAGAACCAAAGATTCACGAAGAGGCTTTGCGGGACTTCGGGTCTTCGGTGCTTTGTGGTTAGGCGTTGTCTTCGGCGATGAGGCGCTTGAGTTCGGCGAGTTCTTCTTCCTTGATGCCGAAGTAGCGCTCGGGCTCGGGGAAGGCTTTGCTCGTCACCTCGTTGACGTATTCCTTGAGGCCGTCCGCGATGACCTTGCCGGCGTTGCCGTACTGCTTCGCCATCTTGGGGGTGAAGCGCGGGTAGAGGCCGAACATGTCGTGGAAGATGAGCAACTGGCCGTGGGCGTTGGGGCCGCTGCCGAGCGAGATGATCGGCACCTTGGACCGCTCGGTGATGATCTGGCAGACCTGGTCGGGGACGAGCTCGAGCAGGATGGCCATGGCGCCGGCGTCTTCGAGCGCCTTGGCGTCGTCGACGATCTTCTTGGCTTGCTTGCCGCTCTTGCCCTGGAGGCGGAACCCGCCGAGCGACGAGACGCTCTGAGGGGTGAGGCCGAGGTGGCCCATGACGGGGATGCCTGCGGCGACGATGGCGCGCACGCGGGAACAGACTTCCACGCCGCCTTCCAGCTTGATGCCGTCGCAAGCGGCTTCGGCCATGAAGCGGCCGGCGTTGAGCACGGCGGATTCGTCCGACGCCTGGTACGACATATAGGGCATGTCGCCGATGAGCCAGCCGCTTGGGGTGCCACGGCGCACAGCCTGGGCGTGGCGGATCATGTCGTTCATGGTGACGGGGAGGGTCGAGTCGAAGCCGAGGATGGTCATGCCGAGGCTATCGCCGACGAGCACGATGTCGATGCCGGCCTGTTCGACGAGGTAGGCCATCGGGTAGTCGTAGCAGGTGACCATCGTCAAAGGGGTGTTCTTCGCCATCTTGTCGAAGAGCACAGGGAGGGTGACTTTCTTCCGCTGTTCGGCCATGGGGGAATGACTCCTGTGTCAGTGAATTGCGCACTGCGCGTCGGAGTGAAGTTTACATCGGGTGCGGCGATTTGCCCAAACTCTTGGGTTTCTGGATTACTTGCGCGAGCTCGCAACGCGTGTTACAGTCGTGCGCGTTAAGTTACACCAGTGACCCTGTTAGCGGTTCTTCTGACTGCCAGCGCACCCTGTTGAAGCACTAAAAGGAGCTGAAAGCATGTCAAGTGGGTCCGGTCCCTCCCCCCTCGCGCCTGCGTTGCGGCTGTTGCTGATCGCTGGCCTTTTGCTGACCGTCTTTGCGCCGGTTGCCGGTGCGCAAGATGTTGGCCCCGACGCACCGCCGGTGCAGAAAAGCTCGAACGGCGTCTATATTGTCCAGATGGCGCGCCAGCCAGTGCTTGGCAATATCGGCGCGACGGGCAGCGCGCGCGCGTTGAACCTCCCTGAAGGCCAGATGCCGGATGCGAATGATCCGACGGTGGCCGCGTACTCGGCGAGCCTGGAGCGCGATCAGAACGCGGCAGCGGCTGCGGTCGGCGCGGAGAAGCTGTACAGCTACACGTGGACCTTCAACGGGTTTGCGGCGCGCATGACGCAGCAGCAGGCGCAGGCGATGACGGGCCAGAGCGGCGTGGTGAAAGTCGAGCCCGACGCTATCGTGAAGCGCGACACTGTGTCTACCCCGGCTTTCCTGGGGCTTTCCCAGCCCGGCGGCCTGTGGTCGCAAGTGGGCGGCCCTGCCCGCGCGGGCGAGGGCATGGTGGTCGGCATCCTTGACAGCGGCATCTGGCCGGAGAACGCGAGCTTCGCGGACGATGGCACCTTCCGCACGCTCCCCCGCTGGCGCGGGGCTTGCGTGACGGGCGAGGAATGGGACGCAACTGACTGCTCCGGCAAGGTTATCGGCGCGCGGTACTTCAACGCCGGTTTCGGCGGCAACGACGGCGTCAAGTCCTTCTTCCCGTACGAATATAATTCCGCTCGCGACGCGGACGGCCACGGCAGCCATACGGCTTCGACCGCAGCCGGCAACTACAACGTGCAGGCGTCGGCCGAGGGCGCGGATCTCGGCCTGATCAGCGGCATGGCGCCGCGCGCGCGGATCGCCATCTACAAGGTCTGCTGGGGCAGGGGCGACGAGGGCGGCTGCGCCAACTCTGACAGCGTTGCGGCCATCGACCAAGCGGCGAAGGACCGCGTCAACGTTATCAACTTCTCGATCAGCGGTTCGACCACGAGCGTTGCGACGCCGGTCGAGCAGGCCTTCCTGCGCGCGTCGCAGGCCGGGGTGTTTGTTGCAGTGTCGGCGGGCAACTCCGGTCCGACGGCGAGCACGGTGGCGCACAACAGCCCGTGGCTGACCACGGTGGCGGCGGGGACGCATGATCGCGACTACGCCGCGACGGTGACGCTGGGCAATGCGGCGGTCTACAACGGCAAGTCGCTCGGCAGCGGCACGCCGAGCCTCCCGCTTATTTCCGCAACCGCGGCCGGCCTGCCCGGCGCGGACCCGACGGCGGTGCGGTTGTGCTTCCTCGACGCGCTTGATCCGGCGAAGGTTGCGGGCAAGATCGTGCTGTGCGACCGCGGCGTCAATGCGCGCGTGGAGAAGAGCCTGGCGGTGAAGGAAGCGGGCGGTCTCGGCGTCGTCCTTGCCAACACCTCGGCCAACTCAGTGAATGCGGACCTGCACTACGTCCCGACGATCCACGTCGACCACGTGGCGGGCGCGGCGATCAAGGCTTACATCGCGGCCGATCCGGCTGCGGCGACGGCTCAGATTTCGGCGGGCGCGCGCGTGACGGCGGTTGCGCCGGAAGTGGCGGCGTTCTCGTCGCGCGGCCCGGCGTTGGCCAACGACGGGAACCTTCTCAAGCCCGACATCATGGCGCCGGGCGTCGATGTTCTCGCGGCCTACTCGCCCGCGGCCAACGGCCGGGACTACGACTTCCTGAGCGGCACGTCCATGTCGAGCCCGCACATCGCGGGTCTGGCCGCGCTGATCATGCAGCGACAGCCGGCCTGGACGCCGGACATGGTCAAGTCGGCCATGATGACGACCGCGGGCCAGACGCTTAACTCGGGCAGCCCGATTCCGGGCAATGCGTTCGGCTATGGCGCGGGCCAAGTGAATCCTACGGCCGCCGTCAATCCTGGCCTGGTCTACCGCGCGAGGGCGCAGGACTACGCCGCGTTCATGTGCGGGCAGGGGCTGGGGTCATTGCTGCCCAACCCGAATGTTTGCAAGACGCGGACCGTGTCGGCGAGCAATCTCAATCTGCCTTCGATCGCGATCAGCCGGCTTGCGGGGCAGCAGACGGTGACCCGCTCGGTGACGAACGTGAGCGGGAAGCGGCAGACGTTCACGGCGACCGCGATGGCGCCGGGGTTCGATGTCAAGGTGCAGCCGTCGACAATCACGATCTCCCCGAACCAGACGGTGATGTTCCGCGTGACCTTCACCCGCACGGATGCGCCGCTTAACGCGTATTCGCACGGCGCGCTGGTGTGGTCGAACGCGAGCTTCCAGGTGCGCAGCCCGATTGCGCTGCGGCCGGTTGCGCTGGCCGCGCCGGAGTCGCTGCTGGGCGCGGGCGCGAGTGGCTCGAACAGCTTCAAGGTGACGTTCGGCTACACGGGAGACTTCTCGGCGCAGCCGCACGGCCTTGTCCCGGCGACGATGACCGCGGGCAATGTGGCGGATGACCCGGACAACACGTTCATTCCGGGCGGGCCGGGAACGACCGCGATCATGGTTAGCATTCCGGCCGGCACGGAGCTTGCGCGCTTCTCGCTGTTTGACGACTACACGGACGGGGAAGATGACCTGGACCTGTACGTCTTCAAGGGCGCGACGCAGGTGGGCGGTTCGGGCAGCGGCACCTCTGAGGAAGAGGTCAACCTGGTGAAGCCGGCGGCCGGCGACTACACCGTGTACGTGCACGGGTGGCAGACGGACGGGCCGGACGCGAACTTCACCCTGTTCAGCTGGGCGGTGACGGCGGCGGCGGCGGGCAACCTGACGGTGACCGCGCCGGCGACGGCCACGATCGGGCAGCAGGGTGATGTGACGGCGACCTGGAGCGGGCTGAACACGGGCACGAAGTACCTGGGGACGGTGACGTATCACAGCGTGGCCGCGCCGGCAGGGTATGACGACAGCCGCGTGGGCACGACCATCGTGCGCGTGGATACGGACTGAGTTGACAGGGGACCAGGCGGGTTGAACAAACCCGCCTGGTTGTGACATGCGAGACCCGGCGGCCTTAGGTGGGCCGTCGGGTCTTGCGCGTTTCGCGGCCGGTCAGCGCGCGGAGCAGCGCGACGGCTGCGACAAGGCACCAGGTTCCTTCGAGCACTACGAAGGGAACGAAGCCAATCAGATAGGAGGCGAAGCCGGAAAGCCCCGCGCCGACCATGTTCATGGCGGAGTAGAGAATTGAAGCCTGCGAGAGCCGTTTGGTCAGGTTGAGCAGAAACGCCAGCAACAGCAGCGCCACGCCAGCCGAGCCGAGTATTGTCGATAAGTCCATGCGCAGAAACCTCCTGAGCGTTCTAAATCAAACGCGCCAGGCGGGGCGGTTGTTCCGCAGTACACGAATTTCGGATATCGGGGGCATCCTTCGGCTGTGTGGTGAGAAACGCACCGCCACTCCGCTCAGGACGCGCCCTGCCGCCTACGTTGGGGTACATGCGCGCGGGGTGAGGGGTTTGCCAGCGCGGCGGCGAAGGTCTACAATCGGCGCAGAATTGCGCATCCCCAACGTCCCTAACGGAGGTATCATCATGCAGCTTAATCCCCAGCCGCGCATGGGTATTCTGGTTGGCGGCGGACCGGCGCCCGGGATCAACGGCGTCATTCACTCGGCCACGATCGAGGCGATCAACCACGGCATCGAAGTGATCGGGATTATGGATGGGTTCCAGCACCTGATGGAGGGTAAGCTGGTGACCACTCCGCTGACCATCAACAGCGTCTCGCGCATCCACCAGGAGGGCGGCTCGATTCTGCGCACGTCGCGGGCCAACCCGGCGAAGTCGCCGGAGAGCCTGCGGAAGGTGGCGTGCGCGCTCGCGGAGGCGGGGATTTCGCTGCTGGTGGGCATCGGCGGCGACGACACGGCGTACTCGCTCCACCGCGTGCAGCAGTGCTCGTGCGACGACATGGGGCTGACTGTGCGGACGGCGCATGTGCCGAAGACGATCGACAACGACCTGCCGCTGCCGGAGGGGATCCCAACTTTCGGCTTCGAGACGGCGCGTGAGGTCGGGTCGAAGATTGTCATGACGTTTATGGAAGATGCGCTGACGAGCCAGAACTGGTTTCTCGTGGTGACGATGGGACGCAAGGCAGGGCATCTTGCGCTGGGCATCGGCAAGAGCTCGGGGGCAACGCTGACCATCATCCCGGAGGAGTGGCGCGGGCGCCCGATCCGACTGCAGGAGGTCGTGGACATCCTCGTGACCTCGATCCTGCGGCGGCTGGCGGACGGGAAGCGGTATGGCGTCGCGCTGATTGCTGAAGGCGTGCTCGAATACCTGGCGCCGGAAGACCGCGAGTACCTGGTGGACATCGGCGAGCGCGATCCGCACGGCAACGTGCCGCTGCATGACCTGAACTTCTCAGACATCCTGAAGCGATGGGCGGTCGAGGATTTGAAGAAGCTGGGCGTCAAGATCGGACTGCGCGATAAGGAGCTGGGGTACGAACTCCGGTGCGCGCCGCCGATCGCGTATGACGTGGACTACACGCGCTCGCTGGGCGAGGCCGCGGCGGACTTTCTGATTAATGGGGGAAGCGGCGCGACGATCAGCCTGCAGGGGAACCAGGTCGTGCCGATTCCGACGGACACGATCGTCAACCCGGTCAACGGGCGCATCGACGTTCGGATGGTCAACGTCGACTCGTTCACTTACCGATCCGCGTATAAGTTCATGATCCGGCTGAAGCCGGAGAACGGCAGCGATCCGATGCTGCTGGCGCGGCTGGCGCTGCTGACGAACCTGTCGGTCGACGAGTTTCGGCGGCGGTACGGCTACCTGATCGGCATCGCGGAAAGGCCGGCGTTTGATCTGCGCGGCCAGCGTTCGGTTGCGGCGAGCGGCGCATGACGGATATGAACACGCGGCTCACGACCACGGCCAACGGGCTGCCCGCGGTCGAAGTGACGTTCCGGGTGCGGTATTTCGAGACGGACGCGATGGGCATCGTGCATCACGCGTCGTATATCACGTGGTTCGAGGAAGGACGGAGCGCGTTCACCCGGGCGATTGGCTACCCGTACTCGCGGATGGAGCAGGAGGGGATCAGCCTGGCGGTCGCGGAGGTGGTGGCGCGCTATCACCGGCCCGCGCGGTATGATGATGAGGTGCGGGTGCAGGCGGCGCTGAGTCAGCTGGGGAGCCGGGGGATGGCGTTCGCCTACGAGGTGCGGCGGGTGAGCGACGACGTGTTGCTGGTGAGCGGGTCGACGCGGCACATCTCGGTGGACGCGCAGGGGAAGGTGACGGTGCTGCCGCAGAGCTTGCGGGAGATGCTGGGGAGCCGGTCGGCCGGGCCGAGTGCGCGGTGAGTCGCGGGCTTCGATGCTGTTTGAGAAGGGCGACGATCTTGCGCCCACCGCCCGGCGATGAATCGTCGGGCTAGTGCATAGCGCCCCGTGAACGGGGCTTTGCGTCGCGCGAGGGCTATTAGCCCGGACAGCCTACCGGCAGAACGGTTCTTCATGCAGGTTCTTACAGCGGGGCGGGCGGGATGGTGACGGTCGGATAGACCTCGCCGGCGGAACGCTCCAGCGCGTTGATGGCGAGCACGCAGGCGATGGCCCGGTCGTCATGCCGGCCGGGAGGCGCGGCGAGTGTTGCGCCGTCGATGGCGGATAGCTGATAGAGGGTCTGCTCGTCGCGCAAGGTCACCGCGCGGTCGCGCAGGGCGCGGCCGGCCACGTCGAACGCGAGGGGTTTGCTTGCGCCGGTCATGATCCACCCCGGCTGCCCGTCGCGGCCGCGCAAGAGGGTGAGCGACGAGAACTCGCGGAGCCAGAGGATCACGGCGTGGCCGTGGTTGTTGCGCTCCACCAAGAGGGATGCGTCGTTGTAGTACCGGCCGAGCGCGTCGAGATGCGCGGCGAAGAGGGCGGGGTCGCAACGGAGGCCGAGCGTGGCGACCTGTTCGCCCGTTGCGCAATCGAGAACCACCGCGGCGGACTCGTCGCTGTGGGGGTTGCCCTCGGCGGGGTCCGCGCCGACGACGTAATCGCTGCTTGCGTCGGGCGGCCGATGGATGCGCAGGCCGGGGATGGCGGGCGCGTCCGCTCCCCCTTCTGTTTCCTCACCTGCCGCCTGCCAACAGGCGCGCAGCCATTCCTCCGGAAAGAATTTGTCTTGCGAACGCGGCGCGAGCGCCTGGAATGCGTCCGCGGGGTATTCCTGGTGGAGGTCATCGAGGCTGCCGGTGCGCGCGCGGATGTCGATCTCCTGCGCGGCGTACCACTCGGGCGAACGGTCGGGGTGCGCGTGCCAAGGGAGGAAGACCGGGGTCCAACCGTTCGAGCCGCGCTCGGCTGCGCGGTAGATGCGCTTGAACGCAGAGTCGGGGCGGCGCCGCCGGCGTCGACGGTCGGCTTGACGGCATTGAGCAGCGCGTCCAGATCGCCGGCGTAGTCAGCCTCGTCGACGAGCGCGAGGGTGGCCGAGTAGGAGCGGCCGCCGGTGGTGGGGAAGGCGAGGGCGAGGGAGCCGTTGGCGAGGCGCAATTCGTGCGCGCTGTCGCGCTCGGGCCCGATGCCGGCGAGGGATTCGGGGAGGCGCTCGAGCATGCCGCGCAGCCGGAAGTTGAGCAGGTGGACGGCCTCTTCGTCGCGGCGGGAGAAGAGGAGGACGGTTGCGGCGGGGCGAAATAGCATGAGCCAGAGCGCGTAGCCGACGCACAGCCAGCTTGCGCCGAGTTGGCGGGCCTTGAGGATGACGGTGCGCCGGCTGCTCTCGATCGCGTCGAGCGCGGTGACCTGCGCGGGCCAGAGGGCGAAGCGGGTCCAGTCGCGGCTCACGGAGTCGTAGATGGATGCGTAGTGATCGAGGAAGTACGCGGGCGAGCGGGCGCAGGCGAGCCGCGCGGCGCGTTCGTTGGATGCGCATATTCGCATGTCTGCCATACGAGATATGATAGCAGGGGATGCGAATAGAAAATATGATCTATATCAGGACGAAAGAAAAACCAGGCTGGGCGAGAGCCTGGTTTCTTTTTTGGTCGCGGGGGCGGCTACTCGTCGTCTTCGTCCAGTTCCTCGCCGGCTTCGGGCTCGGGCGCGCGCGGGTCCCAGCGCTCGACCGCGTGGCGCTGGACGACAACGCTGCCAGCCTCGGTTTCGATCTCGGCCGCGCCGAGGTCCCACCACTTGATCGCGCCGGTGACCTTCTCGCCGGTCGATAACTCGAGCGTGATGGGCTGGCGCTGGGACTGGGCGTGGAAGAGCGCGCGGTTGAGCGACTTACGAGGCCATTCCAGGCGCCAGCGCAGCTCCTCGAACGGCACGCCGAAGAAGCCGGCCAACATGCGGATCGTGTTGTCGTCGCCGACCGCGCGGTATCGCTGCTCCATGTAGCGGTACAGGCCCTTGGGGAGCTCGGGCAGCGCGGCTTCGATTTCGGCGGGGGTGACCCCGCTGCGTTCCGCGCGCAGCAAGCGGAGCTTGTCGCCGAGGCTCATTGGTCCGCCCCTTCGGCTTCGGCCCGCGCGCGGCGGTAGCTGACGATGGCGAGCTTGTTGAGCGTCACTTCGCCGCCGTCGGCCTGGCGCACGGTGATGTTATAGGGGCCGTAGCCGGCCACCTGGCCTTCGAGCCGCTCACCGTTGAACAGCGTGAACTGGAGCGTGGCGGCCGACTCCTTGACCGAGTTCAGGTAGTTGTGCTCGTACTGATCGACGGCCTCGGGCAGGTAGGCGCGGTGGCGCTCGGGACTGGGCGCGTTGCGCAACTCGAGCTGAAGCTTGCCGAGCAGGCTGCTTGCGGCGAGCCGGTCGAGCTCTTCGAGCGGCTTGCCCAACTCGGCTTCGAGGGCCGCGCGATCCTTGCCGAGGCGGCCGATGAGGTCGGTCAGGTGCGCGATCTGGCTGGGGCGGGCGGGCGCGGGCGGGCGCGGCTCGGACATCTGCCGGGGCGGCCGCATGCCGCGCTGACGCGATGCTGCTGCGGGCGGGGCGGCGGATGCCGGCGCGGGGCCGGCCTGGCCCGGATAGGGCGGCTGCTGCGGCATGGCGGGGCGAGGCTCGGGCCGCGGCGGGGCCTGCCGTTCGAGCGCGGCGCCGCCCGGACGCGGTTCGCAGCGCATGCGAATCTCGGACTCTTCGACGTAGAGCGCTTTGGCGAGCCGGGATAGATGCCTGGGATCAATTGACCGGGCGCCCGATTCATACTCCATAATCAGGCCAATGGGAAGGCCGGCGCGGCTCGCGAGTGTTGCGACGCTCAACCGTTTGGCCTCGCGTAATGCCCAGAGGTTCTCAGCCATGGGGGTCTCCTTGCTGGAGCTCGCAATGATGAGCGCGAGCTCGATACTCGGGTTAAACGTAAGCGCGGCAATTTGCCAGGACAGTAGCGCGTTATACCTTTGACAACCCTCGTGGGGGGCGGGATGGACAGGGGGGTGCGGAAAGCGCGGAGGAGGTCTAAACTGATTGAAGATTGAACATCGCAGGTTGGACCTGATTCCTGCGCCTGAGTGACGCCCCTAATCTGTCATCTTCAATCATCAACCGGTTTAGTCGCCGGCGCCGGGGAGGGGGGGCAGGCGGTGGAGCCCTTCCAGGCCGAAGTACTGCAGGAATTGCAGGGTGGTGCCGTACAGGAACGGGCGGCCGGGTTGATCGAGCCGGCCGACGGGCTCGACGAGCGCGCGGGCGAGCAGGGTCTTGAGCACGCCGTCGCAGTTGACGCCGCGGATGGCTTCGATTTCGCCGCGCGTGAGGGGCTGGCGGTAGGCAATGACGGCCAGCGTTTCGAGCGCAGCGCCGGATAGTTTCGAGCTGAGGTCCAGGCCGAGGAACTTCTCCACGGCGAGAGCGGCTTCGGCGGCGGAGGTGAGGTGGATGCGGTCACCCTTGCGGATGAGACGCAGACCGCGGCGTAGTCGGCGGAGAGGGCGGCGAGGGCGTCCTCGACCGCGGGTTCGTCGACCTCGAGCACCTGCGCAAGGCGCGCGACGGGCGTGGGCGAGGGCGCGACGAACAGCAGCGCCTCGACCTGCGCAGGCAGGGGGAGGGGCGCGACCTCCACCGGTGCGGCGGGCTCGGGCGCGAGGGCGACGGGTTCGGCGTCGGGCGACAGCGCGTCGGGGGCGGGCAATTCTTCGGTCACGCGACCCCTTCCGTGTAGGGGGCGTGGTCGATGCTGACCTGGATTTTGCCCAACTGCAGGCCCATGCGCTCGGTGACCACTTCGCGGGTGACGGCGACGATTTCGTCGGTCTTCATGGG
>JALOOB010000435.1 GCA_025454635.1 Anaerolineae bacterium | reverse complement strand
GCGAAGAAGTCGGAGCGCGGATCGCCCCAGCCGAGACTCGGGTCGCCGTCCGTGTGGCCGCTCGTGACCATTACTAACGCGCGGTCGGCGCGCGGCTCGGGCAACTCCTCCGTGATGCGGGTGCGCCCCGCGACGTCGCCGGTCCAATAGGTTGCAAGCGCGGTGTAGGGCCAGCCGGCGTTGACGAGGACCACGTCGCCGGGTCGCCAGCGCGCTTCGAGCTCGCGCACCGCGGCGCGGTGGTCGTCGGGGCGGAATGCGGGGTCGGACCAGAACGCGGCGAGGGTGACTGCGGCGGCGAGCGCCCAGACGAGGAGAGTTATGCTCGCTGCGGCAAGCGTGGGCGATTCGGCGCCGCCGGCGGCGCCGAATCGCCCACGCGCGGCGTCGCGCGTCTTCACCCCGAGGGCGACCACTCCGGCCCCCAGCCCGACGTAGAACGCGGGGCTGTACGTGAACAGGTAGCGGACGTGGTAGAGCGGCGTCGCGAACGAAACCAGCAGGATGAGCAGCAGCGGGCCGAACGTCGCGGTGGCGAGGCCGGACGCGCGCGCCTGCCCGCCGTGCCGCCGCGCCAGATAGACCAGGCCGAGGACATATAACGCCAGCGTCAGCGGCAGCGCGGGCCAGGTCCAGGCGGGCGCGGATTGGCCGAGGGAGAGCGCGGTCCAACTCTCCATCAGCGCGGCCAGGAGGTCCGGCGCGGTGCGCCAAGGCGGCACGGGCGGCTGCGTCGCCTGACGGAATGCGACGGGTATCCACGGCGCGTAGAGGATCGCCGCGGCGACATTGGCAAGCAACAGCGTGAGCAGGCCCCGCCGGCGTCTCAGCAGGACGACGAGCGCCCACGCGTTGAGCGCGATCAGCAGGAAGGCGAAGTAGTACAGCGCGTACATGCCGAGCGCTGCGGCCACGGCGTAGGCGACCGCGGCGCGGCGCGGCCGTTGCCCCTCGATGAGCGCCAGCAGCGCGCGGAACGCCACGATGCCGAGCGCGGCGCCTACCGTATACATCCGCACTTCTTGGCTGTACCAGATATTGAACGGGCTGAGCGCGACGAAAGCGGCGGCGACGAGCGCGACGTTCTGCCCCCCGACCTTGCGCGCCAGCGAGTAGACGAGCGCGATCAGCAGGACGCCGAAGAAGAGCGAGAGGAACGCGGAGAAGAATTCCAGGCCGAATGTCTGCGGGTCCGCGCGGCCGTCGCCGTAGCCCGCCAGGAGCAGCCAGCCGCGCAGCAGCAGGTAGTAGCCCGGCGGATGGATGTCGCCCGCGGTATGGCGGAGCAACTCCGCGAACGGGCTGCCGGCGAGGTAGACGCTGACGGTCTCGTCGTACCACAGGCTCTCGCTGCCGAGACGAAAGAGCCGCAGCGCCAGTCCGGCGAGCAGGATGAGCCCGATGGCAAGCCGGTCGCTGCGAAGCGCGCGCTTCATCTCAATCCGCCCTCATCCACTACATCTCCAGGGCGGCGGACGCCCGGCGTTCTTCGAGCTCGCGCAACGTAGCCTCGTGGTTCTCCTTTGTAATCGGGAACTTGTAGACGAGGAAGATGCCTGCGAGCAGGATCAGCGCGGGGACCGGGCCGATCATGAGCCGGATGGCTTGCAGCGCGGAGTCGGGCTGGACGACAGGCGTGGTCGCGCCGGGGGGCGGCGTGATGTAGCCGGAAATCGCAAGCGCCTGGCTTACGAGGAACAGACCGAGCGCCAGGCCCAGCTTCTGCAGCAGCACGAAGAAGCCGTAGAACGCGCCTTCGCGGCGACGGCCCGTCTTGAGTTCGTCCAACTCGATCACGTCGGGCAGCATGGCCCAGGGCACGAGGTACGCGGTGGCGACCCCGACTCCGGCCAGCACGCCGAGCGCGAGGATAACGGCCGGCGACCAACTCGGCTGCACGAAGTAGAGCGCCATGGAGACCAGGATCCACCACACCATGCCGTAGTAGTAGACCCCCTTCTTGCCGATGCGCCGACTGATTGCGGTCCAGACGAAGAGAAAGACGAGGGAACTGCCCTGCACGGCCAGGAGCACGAACGGGACCAGGGCCGGCCGCCGCAGCCAGTACGTGAGGTAGTAGACCACGAGCGTCGACACGGTCTGGACGACGAGCCACGAGAGCAGGTAGATACCCGTGACATAACGGAAAGACCGGTTGGCGAAGGTTATCTTGAGGCTTTCCAGGTAGGGCATCGGAGCCTCTTCCTCCGCGGTGTGGCGCTCGTAGGTGCCCCAGAACGCGAAGAAGAACGGCACGGTCGCCACGACCGCCCAGATCAACGCGGAGATCATATAGCCCATCTGCTCTGTGCCGCCGCCGGCCTTCACCGCATTGACGATGATGGGGTGGAAGAAGGCGGCGAGCAGGCCCGCGCCGATCGAGAAGGCGAAACGGAATGAGTTCAGGCTGGTGCGCTCGTCGTAGTCGCGCGTCAACTCGGCGGTGAGCGCGGTGTAGGGCACGTTGACCACGGTGAACGCGAGGTCAAGCATGAGCGCCACGACGAGGTAGTAGACGAACAGGCCCGCCTGGCCCAGGTTCGGCACGAGGAATAGCAGGAAGAACGTGAGGCCGAACGGGATGGCGCCGAAGAGGAACCAGGGCCGGCGCCGCCCCCATGGCGTGCGAACGCGGTCGCTAATCATGCCGACGAGGGGGTCGTTCACCGCGTCGAATATCTTGGTGATGAGCAGGATCACGCCCGCGAGCGCGGGGCTGATGCGCGCGACGTCGGTGAAAAAATAGAGCAGGAAGAACGACATGATGGCGGTGGCGACCGCGGGGCCGACGTCACCCGAGCCGAAGGCGGGCGGGTTGCTTCATTGCGTTGCCTTTCGCAGGGGGATGCGCGATGCGGTATACTTTACCACCAAGAATCAAAGAACCAAAGGTACACGAAGCATTTTTGGCGCCTTCGCTCCGCTTCGGTTCTTCGATTCTTCGTGATGGTGTTGATTCATGCATTCAGGAGACAAGTCATGCCTGAGATCGTGCTGGCGCTGTCGCCGCACCCCGATGACGCCGAGATCTTCTGCGGCGGGACGCTGGCGAAGTTCGCGTCGGAAGGCGCGACGATTCAGATTGTCGTTGCGACTGACGGCCGCAAGGGTTCGTTCCTCGAAGAGAGCGACGAGCTCGCCGCATTGCGCGCAGAGGAGATGCGGCGAGCCGCAGCCACGCTCGGCGCGGAGCCGCCGGTGCTGCTCGGCTTCCCCGACATGGAACTGGACACGCTGCGGCCCGGCGTGCTACGGGAGCAGTTTGTCCGCGCCATCCGCCGCTTTCGCCCCGACATCGTCTTTGCGCAGGACCCATATGCGCTGCATGAGCCGCACCCGGACCACCGGGCGGTGGCATGGGCCGCGCTGGAGGCCATCAACTGCGCGCCGCTTCCGCTCGCGTACCCGCAGCACCTAGGGGAGGGGTTACAGCCGCATCTCGTGCGGGAGAAGTACTTCTACGGGCCGGAGCTGCCCGGCGCGAACAAGGTCGTCGATACATCTGCTTTTGTCGAGCGCAAGATCGCGTCCGTTGCGGAGCACCGGTCGCAGGTGGTCTTTTTGGTCGAGGGGATCGCGCGGCAGGTGGCAATGGCCGGGCTGGATATCCGGCAGGTGGCGGGCCGCGCGGCGGGCAGCGCGCTCGACCTGCTCGCGTTCGGGCTGCGCAGCCAGGATGCGGCCGTGGGCGCGAAGATCGGCGTCGCGTACGCCGAGGAATACCGCTGGGTGCGTTATCACCCGCTGGTCGAGGCGGCGCTGCGGCAAGGGGGGCAGGCGTGATGAAGATTGCCGTGATCGGCGCGGCGGGGGTGCGGACACCGCTGATCGTCGACGCAATGATCCGCCGGGCCGGACGGCTGGGGCTGAGCGAACTCGCGCTAATGGACATCGACGGGCCCCGGCTCGAAGTCATCGGGCAACTGCTCCCGGCCGCGCCGTTTGCCGTCACGCCGACCACGGACGCGCGCGTCGCGCTGCGGGGCGCGGACTTCGTCATCACGACGTTTCGCGTGGGCGGCATCGCGGCGCGCGCTCTGGACGAAACCATCCCGCTGGGGCACAGCGTCCTCGGCCAGGAGACGACGGGGCCGGGTGGCTTCGCGATGGCGATGCGGTCGATTCCGGTGCTGCTCGGCTATATCGCCTTGATGCGCGAGGAGTGCCCCGACGCGTGGCTGATCAACTTCGCCAACCCCGCGGGGTTGATGGCGGAGGGCGCAACGCGGCTCGGCGGCTGGCAGCGCACGGTTGGCATTTGCGATGCGCCGGAGGGGATGCTGCGGGTGGCCGCGGCTGTGTTGGGTGCGCAGCCTTCCGAGGTCCAGCTGGACTATTTTGGGCTGAACCATCTCGGGTGGGTGCGCGGGGTGCGCGTTGGCCGCAAGGACTACCTGCCGGATTTGATCCAGATGATCGTGGCCGCGGGCGGGATGCCA
>JALOOB010000119.1 GCA_025454635.1 Anaerolineae bacterium | reverse complement strand
CTTCTCGCCGACGCCGACGCCTACGTCCACCCCAACGTGGACGCCGACGCCTACAGCAACGCCAAGCCGCACGCCGACTCCGACGGAGACGCTCACGCCAACAGCGACGGCGACGCCAACTGAGGAACCGACCGCGACGCCAACGGCGACACCGACGGCGACGCCAACTGAGGAACCGACCGCGACGCCAACGGCGACACCGACCGAAACGCCGACGTGGACGCCCACCGAGACGCCAACGGAAGAGCCGACCGCGACGCCGACCAATGAATCGACGTCGACCGAAACGCCCACGCCGACGCCAACAACGCCCGTCGTGACCGCGGTCGAGTTGAGCGAGTTGCTGTCGAACCCGCGCGATGTGAACTGGGACGGCCGCGGGCGCGCAAACGCGCAGGATGAATGGATCGAGCTGCGCAACACGTCGGGCCGGTCGGTCGACGTATCCCGCTGGACCATCGAAGTTCCGGGCCGCCGCTTGAGCCAGTCCTACCGCCTGCCGCGGGGGACGACGATCCCGGCGAACGGGCACCTCGTGCTCTATCAGCGGGAGACGCGCCTCGTGCTGGACGACGGCGGCAGCACGGTGCGCCTTCTTGACGCCTCCGGCGCTCCGGTCGACTCTGTCCGCTTCCCTGCGTTGAAGGCCGACCAGAGTTACAGCCGGGATGCGACGGGAGCGTGGCGGAGTGACTGGCCGCCTTCGCCGGGCCAGCCCAATTCGGCTGTCGCGCCAAAGTCGAGAGCCACGGCGACGCCGACCCCGACCAGCGCGCCCTAAGTGCGAGCGCGCTCCAAAAACCTCCGAGATCTGCGTCAGCATCGTTGACGGTGAGACCTCGGAGGTTTCATCAGCCCCTTCCCTTGCGTTCGCGTCGCTTACCGCTTGTTCCGCCGGCGCAAGGCGATCACAGCCGCAATCGCCCCTGCGCCCGATAAGCCCAGCGCAACGGGCCAGTCCATGCCCGGCCCGCCCCCCGGTCGCGCGTCAAACGCGACAATGCGCACGGCCAGCGGGCCGGAAGCGAACACCCAATCTTCCACCTCGCCGCCGTCCACCCTGCCCGTCGGCGTAACAGACGCAAGCGGGAATCAGCCGGAACCGCATGTTATAGATTGCGCCCTCGTCGATGATCCCCGCGGGCAAGGGGAACTCGACGGGCTGGTCCTCACCCGGGGAGAGCGGAAGCGCGTCGATAACCTTCTCGTTCGCGTCCCACTCGCCGTTCGGCGAATCCATCGTCCCGGCCTGCGCGTCCCCGTCGCTGAAGTCCAGCCACGCGTGCAGACACGCGAACTGCTCCGCCGGTCCGTCCACGCTCACGTAAACCTTCCCCTGCCCACGGTTCCAGGTGCCCTCGTCGCGCGCGACGCCGTCGTCCTCGCCGCCCCACCGAGTGCCGAGCCGCCACTCGCCCTGACCGGTGTGCCACGCAACGCCGTACTCGCCACTCAAGTCACTTTGGTCGGGCATCAGAGCCAGGTCCACTAAGATTGGGTCGCGATCCGAAGCGCGATACGCGTCGGGCGCGTACAGCGATGCGGCCTGCCCCGCCGACTTGTTCTCGGTTTGATAGTCGAGCGCGGCCGGCTCGTCCGCGTTGATCCGCCACGTCCCCGCCCCGACCGCCTGCCGCGCCAGCCCGGCGGATGCGAGCGCATGGTCCGCGTAGCCGGCCTCGCCCGACCACAGCATTGTCGTCGCCTGGTTGCCCGCAAACTGCTGGATCAGGTCGGTGTAGCCGTCCGTCTGAAGGCTCTGCATGGGGGTTTCCAGCCGGAACGCGTTGAGCTCCCCAAGGACAAGCACGTCGGGATCGCCCGTTCCGGTCGGGTCGGACGCCAGCCAGGCCGACAGGTCCTGCGCTGCGGCACTCCGCGCGTCATTCCAGCAGCCCTGCCCGTCGCCGTGATCCGCGTCCGGCCCTTGCGCAGGGCAGTCCTCCCGATCGCGCCACTGGTTTACAACAACCGTGAACCGTTCGCCCCAAGCCACTTCCTCAAACGACTGCGCCATGGGTGCGGCATGGGCAGGCTCCGCGGCAGTCTGCGCGAACGCGCCGGTGTCGAGCATCGCCGGGTCGCCTAGAGGCCGCAGGCGCTCGACCCGGTAGATCAGCCCGACCGTCGCCTCACCCCCTCCCCACTGGTCGCCGTGTTCGATCGCCGCGTACTCATCCGGCGATGCGGCGTTCAGCGCCGCGACCAACTCCCCGAGCGCAGAACCTGCGCCCGCGCCATCGTTCTCCCGCCGGCTCATGCCGATCACGTCCGCGTCTAGGGCCGCAAGCGCTGCAACGAGCTTATCTCGCTGGCGCTGGAGTTCGGTCGCATTGCTCGCCCCACGCGGCCCGTAGGCGCCGCCGTCGGGAGTGAAGAAGTCATCGAGGCTGAGGAACGTAGCGCGGACGTTGCCCGCCCGAGGCGCAGGCGCGTCCGGCCGCGGATTCTGGGCGATCAACACAGGCGGCGACGTAGGATGGCCGCGGTAGGCGTCGTTCCGGCCGTCCACCACCGCGATCAGGCCCGCGGCCGCGAGGTCGCCAACGCGCACGGTGTTAGCTGCGGTGAGGCCGGGCGCGGGGTAGATGATCGGATCGGGATAAACCGCGTTGCTGCCGTCATCGAGGATCACCGACCGCCGGGCGAGATCATCGCGATAGACGGCATAACTCCCGGCGTCGGGTGCGTGCTGCTGGGTGTAGGCGAGCGGGCGCTGCCCTGAGACAAGACGCATTCTCCCGGCAGAGCCGAGTTCGTCCGTGCCTGCCACGGTCAGCGGCGCGTCGAACGCGACGCGCATCCCTTCCACCTGCTCCCACCAGTCGGCAGAAGGCGCAGGCAGTTGGACGACGGGTGGCGGCGGCAGATCGGTCTCACCGCACGCCAGGACGCGCGTTAACCCGGCCAGCGTCGTCTGCCCGTCCGCTTCGCTCACTCGGCCCGTGACGCGCACCCGTTGCCCCGCAGCCACATCAAGCAGGGCGGCGTCATCATCGCTGACAAAGATGCCTTCGGAAGTGCCGTCGTCCGCGTCCCTGCCCGCGGCCTCTTCCTCCATGTAGAACCCGCCGAGCTTGCCGCTGCCCTGAAAGTCGCCCGTCACTACGCCCTCGAACGTACGCATCCGTCCGCTGACAGGCGTGGCGGATCCGTCGCCCTGCGTGTCGTGGATGCGGTAGGCGGGGTCGCCACATGCGCCGGCTGCGGTCGTGAATGCCGCCTGGTAGTCCGCTGCCGGTTGGTCCGGCGGATCCGCCGCGTCCTCATCCTTCACCTGCCCGGCAAATACGGTCAAGCGGCACGAGTCGTCGCCGTACAAGTCTTCGTTCGGGTCGATGGTGAAGACAGTGGGCCCGCCCGTAACCGCAGCTGACGTTGTTGTGATGTCCGCCCGCAGGTCGCACTCGACGCGGAACCATTCGCCGGAGACGGTCACCGGCTCTGAAAAGGTGACGGTGAGGTTGGCTGCCGGAGCCACGTTCGCGCTGCCGTCCGCCGGCGTCACACCGCTCACGGTCGGCGCGGAGTCTGCGCATGCCTGCCGCGGAGACGCCGAGTTGCGGGCGGCGGGATAGAGCGCTTCGAAGTCGGCCTTATTGTCGTTCGTGTCCTGGCAGCCGCCCCCCTTTCGTTGCGCGGAAGTCGTCACGCTCAACGCGGGCGCCGGTCCCGATCCCTCGAATTCCTTCGCGCTCCCGTACCCGACGAAGTCCGCCACGTCTGGGTCGGACACGCCCGCAATCCTGTCCGCATTCCTGACGAGCGCGACCCACGCGCCTGCGGTGCTGAGCGCAATGCTGTACTCAAAATTCACAGGCGGCACCGGCGGCCGGCCTCCGCCGTTACAGGGATTGCCCGCGATGAGATAGTAAGCCGAGGCAGGGATGGTGATGACACCGGGTGAAACGAGGGCCCAGTTGCCCGACGACATATACTGCACCGACCAACCTTCTAGTTGGACCGCCGAGCTAGACGAGTTAAACAACTCGACAAAGTCGCAGCCATACGGTGCGCTGCTGGAACCCCCGCCCGGGAAGACCTGGCTGATGCGGACGACCGACACGTCGTCGGGCGCATGGGCAAGCCCTGAGCGCGGGAAGGGGAATAAGGCGAGGAGGATGACGAGACAAAACAGCTTCAGGCGCGATGAGGCCACGACGGCAAACATGCGATGCTCCTTCGCAACGCGACGAACTACGCGGGGAACGCAGACGCCTGATTCTACACCAAAATCGCGTTCTTGGAGCAACAAGTATTGTGAGATAAAAAGTTGGTTAACCTATGAACTTTGTCAGCCTTCGCGGTTGGTCGCGCCAGGCGGACCACTCCTCGCGGCCCTGCGCCAGCGCCGACAGGAGGTCCGTGTACGCATGGTTGACGGGGGTCCGAATGCCGGTTGCGGCGCCGGCAGCCGCGACCGCGCCATTGAGCCACGCGACCTCGGACCGTTTGCCCGCGGCAAGCCCCTCGCGCAGCGACGGCATTTTGCTGCCGCGGCCGCCGGCCACCGTCCGGCGCAGCCCACGGGCCAGGAGCGAAACCGGCAGCCGAGTCACCACGGGCGCCAGCGCGGCGAGCGGGTAGCCTGCGAGCGAGACCGGCGCGATGCTCTGCGCCGCCATCACGCGAAATGCTTCCTGCCACGCGCGCGCTTCCAGCGCCGCGGTCTCGGAGTCCGCCATGATTTGCGCGGGCGTCCAGTCAAGAATCGCGCACGCGGCATTTGCGGGCAGGTTCAGCAGGAGTTTTGACCACTTTAGCCGGCGATAGTCCTCGTAAACGTCCGTTTGCAGCCCTGCCCGGCGGAGCGCCGCGGCAGCTTCGGCCGCGGGCGCGCCCCCGCCCACCGGCGCAAGCCCGGCCCTGTAGCGCGCGCGGTGCGCCACAACAGCTCCGGGTTCGGGAACTGTCAGCGGCGTCTCGATCGCCCCGGCGATGACCGCGTCGGGACCGAGTTTCTCCGCGATGGCTTCCTCGTTGCCGATGCCGTTCTGGAGGCTCAGGATGGGTGGGCAGGTTGCGCGGCTCGCGCCCAGTTCGGCCAGCGCACCGGCTGTGTCATAAGCCTTGACCGTGAGGATGGCGAGGTCGTAGGTGGCGGCAGCGAGCGCAGCGCCGGGTGAGAGGAAACCTGCCAGCGGCCCTGTCCGGCGCTCGCCTGCCGGCTCGACCAGGCGCAGGCCCGCCGACCGCGCGGCCTCCACGACCGGCCTGCGGCCAACGAGCGTCACCCGCGCGCCGCTTAATGCCAGCCGCGCCCCCACCCAGGACCCCACCGCGCCCGCGCCGATGATGAGGATACGCGGCTCAGCCCAGGCCATAAGCCTCTGCGAGCACCTGGATGGTGTGGACGACCGTCAGCCCCGAACTGGTCGCGATATTCCACCGGCACGTTTCGTTGTCGCAGACCGCAGTCGACGCGCCCGACGCCTTGAGCTTGTCAAACAGCGGCTTGCCGACGGCCTGCGCAATATCGTACTTCTCGCTCTTGTACCCATATGTGCCGGTGATGCCGCAGCAGTCCACGCCCTGCTCCTCGACGGTCAGCCCTGGCACGAGCGCCAGCAGGTCGAGCGCGGGCCGGCCGATCCGGTGCAGCTTCTGGTGGCAGGAGGTGTGATAGGGCAGGTAGCGGCCGCCCTGCTCCCGGAAGTCGGTCTTGAGCCGGCCCTCCTCGTGGAGCAGCCACAGGAACTCGTTGATGTCGTAGACATGCTCGGCGAGCGCCTTCGCCTCGGGCGTATGAATGCCCAGCAGCTCGCGGTAATCCGACTTGAGCTCGAGCCCGCAGCTTGTCCCGCCTACGACGATGGGGATGTCCTGTTCGACGGTCGGCCCGAGCTTCTTCAGATTCGCGTACGCGTAGCGCCGCGCGCCGTCAAAGTCGCCGTTCGACTGCATGGGCAGGCCGCAGCAGTTCTGGTCGGGCAGCAGCACCTCGAATCCGTTGTGTTCGAGCACCCGGACGATGGCCTTGCCGACCTCATGCTCGTAGTGATTGGTCGCGCAGCCGTGGAAGTACGCCACCTTCGGCGCGCCCGCCGGAGCCGGCGCCTTTTCGCGCTGGTGTTCGCCGAAGAACCAACCGCGGAACTTGCGGAAGTGGAAGCGCGGGAAGGGCGCCTTGTGATGGATGCCGAGCGTCTTCTCCATCACGATGCGCACGGGCTTGATGCCGAGCGCCAGGTTTGCGACCGGCGCGACGATGCCGCCCAGTTGACCCAGCGCCTCGTTGCGGCCCAGCAGCCAGTTGCGCAGCAGCTTCGGGTCCAGCGGCTTCTTTTCGAGGTTGCGCTTACGCAGCTCGGCCTTCGCCGCGGTGTTGATTTCCATGACCTGCACACCGTGCGGACAGACGAGGGTGCAGATGCCGCAGCCCGAGCAGTAGTCAAGCGAGTAATCGGGCGAGGGCGCGCCGGGATCGCGGAAACGCTGCGCCTGCGGGCCGACGTACTTCGGTCCGGGGAACAGTTCCGTCACCGGCACGACAGGACACGCGCTCGTGCAGATGTTGCACTTGACGCACAAGTCCGCCGTGCGCTTGATGTCTTCAAGCAAAGCAGGTGTGTAAGTCTCGTTCATGCCTTTTCAACACAAAGGCACAAAGACACGATGACATACGAGGAAGCTTTGTGTCATCGTGTCTTTGTGTTTAGATCACCTCAACATCGTGCGGGTGGCTTTCGACGATGCCCGCCTGCGTGATCTGGATGAACTCGGCGTTTTGCTGCAACTCCTCGATGCTGCTCGCGCCCGCGTAACTCAGCGCGGAGCGCAGGCCGCCGACCATCTGGTGCAGCAAGTCGTCCACCGAGCCGCGGTAAGGCACCGCTGCCTCCACGCCCTCTGCGACCACGCGCGACCACGACGGATCGTCGCCGTCGCCCTCGCCCTTGCGGTCGGGACGGTCGATGGTTGCGCCGAGAGACGCCATGCCGCGGCTGACCTTCGTCCGGCGGTTGTTGCGCAGGATGACCACGCCCGGACTCTCGTCCGTGCCCGCCAGGAGGCTGCCGATCATCACAGTCTGCGCGCCCGCTGCAAGTGCCTTTGCCACGTCGCCCGAGGTGCGGATGCCGCCGTCCGCAATAATCGGTATCCTGTGCGGCGCCGCGGCCTCCGCGCACTCCGCCACTGCGGTCAGCTGCGGCACGCCGAATCCGGTGACGATGCGCGTAATGCAGATGGAGCCCGGCCCCACCCCAACCTTGATGGCGTCCGCGCCCGCATCGATCAGGTCAAGCGTGCCCTCGGCTGAGGCTACGTTGCCCGCCACGATCTCGACCTTGCCGTACTCGCGACGTAGCTCGCGCACCGCGTTAATCGCGTTCTCCGAGTGTCCGTGCGCGATGTCCACCACAAGAATATCCGCGCCCGCGTCGATGAGCATCCCGCCGCGCTCGAGAAATCCGGGCTGCACGCCCACCGCCGCGCCCACGCGCAGGCGGCCCTTCTCGTCCTTCGTCGCATGCGGGTGTTGGAGCGAGCGCACAATGTCCTTCTGGGTGATCAGTCCCGCAAGACGTCCGTCCGGCGCAAGCAGCGGGAGTTTTTCCAGCCGGTGCTGCTGAAGAATGCGCTGCGCCTCCTCAATGGAGGTGCCGGCCGGCGCCGTCACCATGCGCGATGCGGGCGTCATCACCTCGCAGACGTCCACGTCGTCGCCGACAAACTCCAGATCGCGGTTGGTCAGGATGCCCGCGGGCAGCCCCTGCTCGTCGATCACCATCAGGCCGCCGATGCCGTGCCGCCCCATGATGGCGCGCGCTTCCTTGCAGCGCGCGCCACAGCCAATGGTACGCGGCGACTCGACCACGTGGCTCTCCGCGCGCTTGGCCTTGCGCACCTCATCCGCCTGCCTCTCCGCCGACATGAACCGGTGGATGATGCCGATCCCGCCGGCGCGCGCCATCGCCACCGCCATGCGGCCCTCGGTCACCGTGTCCATGTTCGCGCTGACAATCGGGATTGCCATGCGGATGTGGCGCGAGAGCATCGTCGCCGTGCTGACGTCCCCGCGCGAGCGTACGGGCGAGCGCTTCGGCACCAGCAAGACATCGTCGAAGGTCAGACCCGGTTGCGGGCGCAGTTTGAGCATCGAAAAACTCCTTAAGCAAACAGGGTGTCCACCGCGCGCCGGGAGGAGGCAATCCAGACGCCTTCTGTCGAGCCTTCGCAGGGTCCGTTGTAGCCAGCTAGTGCGCGGCCGGCGACCCGCACGTTCTCATACAGGACCCGGCCATTCTCGTCGACCGGCCGCAGCAACGGGTCCGCGGCGATGCCCGCGTAGTGGATCGGGTGATCAGAAGGCAAGAACCTCTCCGCAAACCACTCGCCACTTGTCTCCGGCGCGCCGCGCACCGGAAGCCCGAACACCGTCTCGCGCAGCGCGCCGTGGTGATCGCTCACGATCCCGCCCCCGTACAACCCTCCGGTCGCCAGGATCACGTTCTGGCCGCGGTAGACGGTCTCCCGCACCACGTTGCTGACCGCGGCCGCCTTGACCCGCTCTCCCTCGACGATCATTCGCGCCACCGGCATGTTGAGCAGCACCTGCGCACCTGCGCGTGCGAGCGCTGCCTTGAACACGTTATAAAGGCGCATGCCCGGCACGCTGGGTGGCAGCGTTGGGATTTCGAAGACGGGCACGCCGATTAGTTCCTGAAGGTGCTGCCAGGAATGCGGGTAGTCGTTCAAGCCGAGCACCGCGGGCATGCCTACGCGCGTGGCGCCATTCAGTCGCGGCCTGATCTGCGCAGCCACGCGCTCGCGGACGTCGGCCTGATCGAACAGCCGCGCCAGGCCGGTCGATATGTTGTCGAACTTGACTGCGTGAATCTCCGGCAGGTCGAACGCGAACGGCTCGGCTGCGTGGCCCTGGCGCCCCAGGTTCGCCGCGCAAAGGGCCGGATAGAAGTCGCGCCAGCCTTTCGGTCCCGCAATCAACATGGGACCGGCCGAGGCAAGATCTCCGGCCGTGAAGCTGAGCGGCGCATAGGCCGCGGGGATGGCGGCGCCCATCGCCGTGGGGAGCAGGAGATTGCCCCTCAAGCTGCCTGCGTAAAGCAAGCCATAAGGCTCGCACAGCTCGCGCAGCGACTTGATGCCATCCGCCAGCGCGGCGCTGCCCGTCAGCGCGTAAGGGTGGTCCGGCCGCCGCGCGGCCAGCTTCGCAACCTCCGCCGCAAGATCGCCCGGCGCGTCGAGCGCGGCCAGCCAACCCGGCATGACGTGCGTGGTGTTGATGCCCGCGGCGATGACGCGCGTCTTTGCGCCGCGCTGCGTCGCCAGACAGGCGGAAAAGAGGCCGGCCGGGCCGGCGCCGATGACGAGGACGTCATCCATAGTTGCTCGCTACTCCGGGCGCCGGGCTCGACGCGGACACGTGGTCCTCCGAGGCTTCCGGCGATGCCTGTTCGCCTAGCCGGTCCAGGCCGAGGATCTCGCGGTAGATATGCTCGTCGAGCAGCGCCTGCCGGAGGCTCTGGCCCCACAGCAGCGGCCGCTGCCCCTTCCAGCGCCGCTCAGCGAAATCGGCCAGCGCCGCGGTCGCTTGCGCAGAGTCCTGCTCCCCGATTTCTTGCAGGATACCCGCCGCGCGGTAGCCGCAGAATCCGCCCTGGCATGGACCCATCCCGAGCCGCAGGTCGCGCCTCAGATCGTCCAGCACCCACGGCGCGACGGGGTCGGCATGGAGCGCGATCGCGCTCTCGATGTCCGAACGCGTCACCAGCTCGCACTCGCAGACGAGTTGGCCCGGATGGTGTTCCTCTTCGACGTGCGCCAGCCGGTGCCCGAGCCAGTGCGGCTTCGCGCCGGTCAGCGGCTGCCGCGCATCAGGCAGGACGAAATCCTTCGTTACGCACGGCTTGTCGACGCCCAACTGCTTGCACGCGACATCCGCCGCGCGCTCGGCCATCATCCGATAGGTGGTGAACTTGCCGCCGACGACGGTCACCAACCCCCGCACGCCGTCGCGCTGCTCGTGATCGAGGACGGCGAACGTGCGTTTCGCCTCCCGTCCAAGCGCCGCGCCCTCCTCCTCGTACAGGGGCCGGACACCCGCCCAGGCCCGGAGCGCCCGCACCTTGCTGAACCCCGGCACCAT
>JALOOB010000434.1 GCA_025454635.1 Anaerolineae bacterium | reverse complement strand
TGCCCGCGGGTGAGTCGGTGCCCATTGGCACTGCGGTCGCCGTGATCGGGGAGCAGGGCGAGAAGTACGATCCCGCCGCGCTTGGGGTGTCGGGCAAGGCTGCCGCGCCCGCTCCGGCCGCGCCCGCGCAAGCTGCCGAAGTGCCTGCGCAGCAGGCGAAGTCATCGCCCGCGGCGACGATGGCCGCCTGATGGCATCCCCCGTTGCCGTCCGCATGGCCGGCGAACTCGGCATCGACCTGCGCCAGGTGAAGGGCACCGGGCCGATGGGCCGCATCATCAAGCGCGACATCGAGACCTACATCCAGGAGCGCGACAAGGCGCCGCAGGCCGCGCCGCCGCCTCCGCCCATACCCACGCCATCCTACGAGCCGTCCGGCGCAGAGTACACCGTCGAGCCGTTCTCCGGTATCCGCCAGACCATCGGCAAGCGCATGACCGAGAGCAAGCAGACGGTCCCGCACTTCTACGTGACCATGGACATCGACATGGGCGCGGCGATGGCGCTCCGCAGCCAACTCAACGCGCTGCTGCCGGAGACCGACAAGATTTCGGTCAACGACCTGATTCAGAAGGCGTGCGCCGTGGCGCTGCGGCAGTTCCCGAAGATCAATTCCTCCTGGTCGCCGGAAGGCACGCGCATTCACAACCAGGTCAACATCGGCCATGCGGTCGCGCGGGAGAACGGCCTCGTGACCGCGGTTGTCCGCGATGTCGACCGGAAGTCGCTCGCGCAGATCGCGCGCGAGACGCGCGACCTCGTGACCCGCGCGCGTGACGGCAAGATGAAGCCCGACGAGATGGTCGGCGGCACGTTCACGATCAGTAACCTGGGGATGTTCGAGGTCGATGACTTCATTGCCATCGTCAATCCGCCGCAGGCCGCCATCCTGGCGGTCGGCGCAGTGCAGAAGGTCCCCGTGGTCAACGCCGAGGGTCAGATCGTGGTCGGCCAGCGCATGAAGGCGACCATCTCCGCGGATCACCGCGTGACGGACGGCGCCGAGGCTGCCAAGTTCATGCAGGCGGTGAAGAAGGCGCTCGAAGAGCCCATGCGCCTGGTGCTGTAGGTACGTTCTTCACAAATGAAGGGGCCCGGGGCGAGTTGCTCCGGGCCCGTTTTTTGCTCCTCAGTCTCGCTCAACTTAGCGATGGTTTCGACGCGCTGACATGGCCGGCTCAGTGAGAGTGCTGAGCGCCCTGCTCTGCGAACTCGGCCGCGCGCTCCTGCGCGTAGCGGGCCATCTCCGCCGGGATGAGTGTGGGCTGGCCGATCATGCTCGCCCGGATACCCAACTCGGCAGCTTCTTCCAGGACGGTCAGAACGCGCACGGCGCCCATCAGATCGCGCTCGAAAGTCAGGATGCCGTGGTTCTGGAGAAGGACCGCGCGCGACCGTTCATTCATCACATCGGAGATGTTGCTGATCGATTCAGCCGAGCCGCGCGGGCCGTAGCGAGCCACGGGAACGGGATCTGTCAGCTCGAATCTGGCCATCCCTTCGTACCAGCACTCGATAGGGCGGTCCGCGACGGCGTACGTGGTGACGTACGGCGCGTGTGTGTGCACGACTGAGCCCATCTCGTCGTTGGTTTCGTAGACGACGGCATGCATCCCCACAATCTCAGCCGAAACGGGGTCCAACTGGCCGTCGAGAACCTTGCCGTCAAACGTGACCAGAGGCAGCTTGTCCACCGTGAGATCTTCGAGGTTTATCACGGACGTGAGGAGCATGCTCTTCGTGTTGGGGATGCGTAAGCTGATGTTGCCGTGACCCGACCGCGAGATGGCGCCGGTCTTGATGATGGCGCGGGCAGCTCGCACGACCTGCTCGCGCAACTGCGCGACCTCGTAGATGTGGTTACCCATCGTGGCTCCTATTAGCTCAACTTCCGCCAGAACGGAGCAAGAGGCTTAGTCTTGCGCAAGCATGTAACAGCTTATGCGCAAGACATCGCGTACGATGTATCCTGCATCCCCAAGGTTCACCGGCTCTGCGATCGCTCTTCTTCCAGCATCTCGCTCAAAGTCCGCGTCTCCGAGCCGAGCCGCGCGGCGGTCGACAGGTTCAACCCGCCCGCGACTAGCAGCGCGGCGAGAACGGCCGTCATGGCAAACTGTCCCGCCCCCGCGCGCGTCCGGCTCTTGCTTAGAAGCGCGGCCGAACTGACGCTCGCCGCGGCAGCCACGAGACCGGCCCGGCGCTGCTGCCTGCGGATGCCTTCGATCCCCTCCCCGAACGATCCTCGCAGCAGTTGGCGAAGGCGCGCCGCTTCCGGTTCAGGCGCGAGAACTGGCTGCGACGCGGGCGCCAACTCAAATTCGGTCAGCACGCCGTAATGATCGGAGTAGCCGCGCACCCCCTCCGGGTTAGGCTGCGGTTCGCCGCCGAGCACGATGCGCGCCTGCCGCGCTGACAAGCTGCATCCCCGACCCGGCCGCGCAAAGATGTAGTCGTATCGCGAAGGCGGGTGGATGTTGGCGTAGCCGTTGCGTTCCGCCGTCTGATCCTCCCCCGCGCAGGCTTGCGCCAGCCCGCCCGCGGCGATCAGCGTGCGGTAAGTGTCGTCATCAGGGTAACAGTTGAGGTCGCATCCGAGAACGGCCGGCGCATCGCCCGACTGCTCAGCGATATATTGCCCCGCCTCCAGCGCTTGCGCCACCCGGTGCGCCGCGAACCTGTCCGGCCCCCACTCCAGATACGGCGCGATGAAGTGCGCGTTGTAAGCATCCACCATTCCCGCGGGCGTCTCGATACGCACGCGCCCCGCGCCCTTCCCCGCATAATAGTCGGAGCGGATGAGGTCCTGCGGTCGGCCATTCAGGCGAAACCGCAGGAAGTCGCTCTTGACGATTGGGTAACGCGATAAGGTGAGCAGGCCGCTCCCGATCAGCCCCGAGTCGAAATAGCGGCTGTACGCAAGGCCGCCCGCGGCCGCCATATCTGTGAGCAGGCGCCGGTCCTTCGGGTAAAAGACCTCCTGCAGCAGCGCCACGTCGACGCCCATTGTCGCCAGCGCGCGGCCGATCGCGCGCATGCGCGCGGCCCGATCCCGCGAGAAAAGCGGCACACCCCAGGTGTTGAATGTAAGTACCTTTAGTTGCATGAGACCCCAGTTATTGTTCGATGC
>JALOOB010000433.1 GCA_025454635.1 Anaerolineae bacterium | reverse complement strand
GGCCTCGTCCGGGACGATGGGCACCACGAACTTGCCGACGTTCGCGTCGCGCGTGAGGATCGTCAGGAACCGGACGAAGGCCATCGTCGTCGACATCTCTCGCTCCGCGTTGCCCTCCAGCAGCGCCTTGAAGCTCTCGATGGGCGGGATGTTCAGGGGCTGCGCCTCGGTCCGCCGGGCCGGCAGGTAACCGCCGAGGGCCTGGCGTCGCTCGTGCAGGTACGTCATCTCGGGGCTGTCCGCCGGCGGCCTGTAGAAGGGCGTCGAGGCGATCTGGTCGTCCGGGATCGGGATGTTGAAGCGGTCGCGGAAAGCCTTGAGGGCCACCTCGCCCATCTTCTTCTGCGAGTGGGTGATGTTCTGCCCCTCGCCGGCGACGCCCATGCCGTAGCCCTTGACCGTCTTGGCGAGGATCACGGTCGGCTGGCCACGGTGCTGGGCGGCCGCGTGGTAGGCCGCGTAGACCTTGATGGGATCGTGGCCGCCGCGATTGAGGCGCCAGATGTCCTCGTCGGTCATGGTGGCGACCATGTCCGCGAGCTGCGGGTACTTGCCGAAGAAGTGCTCGCGCGTGTAGGCGCCGCCCTTGGCCTTGTAGGCCTGGTAGTCGCCGTCGACGCACTCCTCCATGCGCTTGAGCAGCAGCCCGTGACGGTCGCGCGCGAACAGCGGGTCCCAGTAGCCGCCCCACACCACCTTGATGACGTTCCAGCCCGCGCCGCGGAACACGGCCTCGAGCTCCTGGATGATCTTGCCGTTGCCGCGCACCGGACCGTCGAGGCGCTGCAGGTTGCAGTTGATGACGAACACGAGGTCGTCGAGGCGCTCGCGCGCGGCCAGCGAGATGGCGCCCAGCGACTCCGGCTCGTCCATCTCGCCGTCGCCCATGAACGCCCAGACCTTGCGGTCCTGGTCTGCAAGCAGCCCGCGGTCCTGCAGGTAGCGCATGAAGCGCGCCTGGTAGATCGCCATGATGGGGCCGAGACCCATCGACACCGTGGGGAACTGCCAGAAGCCCGGCATGAGGCGCGGATGCGGGTAGGAAGAGAGCCCCTTGCCCTCGACCTCCTGGCGGAAGCTGTAGAGCTGGTCCTCGCTGATCCGCCCTTCCAGGAAGGCGCGGGCGTAGATGCCGGGGGCCGAGTGGCCCTGGAAGAACACGAGGTCGCCGAGGAACTGCTCGCTGCGCGCCCGGAAGAAGTGATTGAACCCGACGTCGAAAAGTGTCGCGGCCGACGCGAAGCTGGAGATATGCCCGCCCAGCTCGGTCGACAGGCGGTTGGCCTGCACGACCATCGCCATCGCGTTCCAGCGGATGAAGGAGCGGATGCGTCGCTCGACGGCCCTCTCACCCGGGAACTTCGGCTGCCGGGTCAGCGGGATGGTGTTCAGGTAGGCAGTGTTGGCGCTGTACGGCAGGTACGCGCCCGAGCGCCGAGCCTTGTCGATCAGGCGCTCGAGGAGGTAGTGGGCTCGCTCGACGCCCTCGTTCTCGAGCACGCCGTCGAGCGCATCCAGCCACTCTTGGGTCTCCTGCGGATCGATGTCAGGTTTCGCTGGCATGTGCGCCCCGTTGCAGCGGTGATTCGAGGTGGCGGCGCCACCCTCTGGCACGACCGGCCGGCATCGTCGCGAGGCCGGCCTCCCACCGTGACCCGCCCCACCCGGCGCGGTCCGGACAGCCGGGCCCCGCTCCACGTTCCGATGGCGGCTGGACACAAACGTTCGACATTCAACCAGAAAAGCAGTCGGTTGGCGATAGGGAGCGAACGATTTTTCACGGAAAATCAAACACTAATGATATTTTCTAAGTCGGACGGCCGTCCGATCTCCGCAGCGCGGAAGACCTGTCGGGCGCGCCAATAAAAAAAGCGCACAGGGTTTCCCCTGTGCGCCCATCGGACGCTACCGCTGTACCGCTATGGCGCGTCAGATCTGCTTGCGCAGCTCGGGCCGCGACTTCTGGATCTCCGCCCGCTGGGCGTCGACCTTCTTGCGCATTTCGTCGCGGCGCGAGTCGCGCTCTTTCGTCAGCTCGGCGCGGCGGGCGTCGCGCTCCTTCACCACGTCGTCGCGGCTGGTGACGCGGTCACCACGGACGTGCTCCCGGACGGGGAAGTCCATCGCGCCAGGGAAGGCCTTCGTCATGTCGGCGTTCATCTGCTCGACCATCTTGCGCTCGGCCTCCATCGCGTCCTGCCAGTGCTTCGACTGCTCGGCAGCGAACTGCTCGGCAACCTTGCGCTGCTCCTCGACGGCCTTCGTCATGTGCTCGACCATCGCCTTCTGCTGGCTGTCGATTGCCGCCTGCTGCTCGGCGGTCGGCGCAGCCGGCGCGACGCCGTAGCCGTAGGGGGCGTAGCCGTAGGGCGCCGCCCAGTAGGGATAGTCGTAGCCGTAGCCGCGACCGTACCCGCCGCCGCGGGCGCTCATCGAGAACCCGAAGTCGAAGTCGCCGTAGCCGTCGCCGACGCCGTCGCCAAAGCCCCAGAACGCGTAGGTGGAAGCGGACGCCGCCGCCAGGGCCACCGCCGTCGCAATCATCGTGATCTTTTTCATCTCGCATGTCCTCTTTAGACGCTTCCGACGTGCCGCGTCGTTTCGATGCACGGCACGCCGGCGTGCGCCGCTAAGTGTGAAACGTTGTTATTACTTGCTGGCAGCCGGGGCCGCGGGGGCAGCCGGGGCGACCGGCGCGTAGGGGGCGCCGTAGCCGTAGGGAGCGCCGTAGCCGTAGGGGGCGCCGTAGCCGTACGGGCCGCCCCAGTAGGGGTAGCGCTGGCCATAGCCGTAGCCGCGGCCGTAGCCGGAGCCGGTGCCACTGCCGCGGGCGCTCATGCTGAAGTCCATGTCGCCGAAGCCGTCGCCGAACATGTCACCCCAGCCGCTGTTGCCGTAGCCGGGGCCGCCCCAGCCCGGGCCCCACCACGCGGACGCGGAAGCCGACACACCGAGAAGAGC
>JALOOB010000432.1 GCA_025454635.1 Anaerolineae bacterium | reverse complement strand
CCGCTGCCGCCTCCGGATTTTGCGCCGGACGGCGGCATGCGCCGGCTGCGAGTGGTGGGTTCGGAAGAAGAATGGAACACGCGGGACTGGTGAACGGGCGGTTCGCCCGGTATGGCAGGAGGTTCTCATGGCGAATACGACCGAACACGTGCGGGTGACGCTGGCGAGCGATAACTTCTATCCGCAGGCGTTTCGCTGGGCCGGGCGCAGCATTCGCGTCCTGTTCGTCGAGGGGATGCGCACGGTGGGCGCGGAGCGCCTGTTCCGCGTGCGGACGACCGAGGGCGCCTACGAGCTGGCGCTGCACACGGTCACGCAGGTTTGGACTTTGCGACGGCAGCCGTCGTGGCTGGCGCGGGCGCTGAATCAGGGTGACGTGGCGCGTTACCAGCCGGCGCCGGGACGGAGTCGCATCAGCCGGGCCGCGGCGCGGGCCCAAGCGCATGCGCAGATGCGCGCGCACCCACCGGCGCGGCCGGTCGAACAGAAGGATGGAGGGGAACATGCAAGCGGGTTTGCTTTGGTACGATAGCGAGCCGGGCAGGACGGTCGCGACGAAGGCCGCGGCTGCGGCGGAGCGTTTTCGGGAGAAGTTCGGCGTTGCGCCGGATGTGTGCTATGTCAACGAAAAGACGCTGAAGGACGGCGAGTTGAGCATCCCGTTTCACGAGGGCCAGCTGCGGCTGGTGCCGGCGAACAATATCTTGTTAAATCATTTCTGGATCGGGCTGGCGGGGAGTTGATCGCGCAAAGGCAGGATGTGACAGGATCGGGAGCGTGGGCTGTCGATCCTGTTTTTCGTTAAGGTTTGCAGAGGATTGTTGTAGCGTGGACAGGATTGGCAGGATTTTGCAGGATTGACAGGGTCGTTATTGGTTAGACAGGATTGGCAGGGTTGTTACGGGTTGGACAGGATTGGCAGGATTTTGCAGGATTGGCAGGATGGTTAAGGGTTGGACGGGATGCGCTACTGCTTGTCGATTAGCTCGGCGAGGAGCACGTCCATCGCCTCGCGATCCGACAACCGGCCGGTCTTGATGGCCTCGTCCGCGGCGAGGATTTTCTCCATCGCCTGCTCCAGCCTCCCGAAGCTGTGGCGGTTGGCCTGGTTGACCAGGCCGCCCATTTTCCACTCGAAGATGCCGAGCGACCGCGCGATTTCCCCCTGCTTGACGCCCTGGGCCTGCATGGCCTTCAACTGGATCAACTGGCGGTAGTGGCGCGCGATCATCGCGAGCATCCGCAGAGGCGGCTCGCCGTCAACGTCGAGGGCGTGGGTCATCAGCCGGCCCGCGAGCGGACCGTTGCCGCTGCCGAGCGCGTCAACCAGGTCGAACACGCTCGCGGCGCGCGTGGCGGGCACCAGCAGCCGCACGTCTTCGCGGGTCACGGTGCGGTCGCCCGCGTAGTCGCCCAGCTTGATCAACTCCTGATCGAGCTGACGGAGCTCGTCGCCGACGAACTCGGCGAGGTCCATCATCGCCGCGCCGTCGAGCTTCACCTTGCGCATCTGCGCCCGCGCGCGAATCCAGTTCGGGAGGTCGTTCTTCCTGATCTTCTCGCACGTGACGACCTGCGCGTGGCCGGTACGCGCCATCTCCTGCAGCTTGCGCACGCCCTGTCCGGCCGCGACGTCCTCTTCCAGCAGGACCAGCAGCGCGCTCTCCGGCACGCGCTCGAAGTACGACAGGAACGCCTTTGTCTGACCCTTAAGCGCGTCGGGAGAGAGCTCGTCTGGGGGCGGCTCGTCTGGGGGCGGGTCGTCGGGCTTTGCTTTGCTCTTGCCCGCGCCGGCCAGCCGCGCGAGCAGGCCGTCCACGATCACGAGCCGCTTCTCCGCCAGGAACGGGAGCGTATCGCACGCATTTTCCAACTGCGCGGGCGTGAGCGTCCGGCCGTCGAGCCGCGTGGTGTTGAGCTCGACCATTTCCGGGTCGTCCGCGCAGGACGCGATGATGCTTGCGAGCGCCTCCGCGCGCAGGAGTTCGACCGGCCCGTGAATCAGGGTAATCATGCGCGTGTCTGCCGAATCGCTCAGGCGATGCTCACCCGGTGGCGCGCCACGGGGCCGTGCAGCTTGGTCACGCCGGCCACGCGCAAGCCGTCCACCTGCGGGCTTGTGGTGACGTTTTGCTGCATCCAGCGGCCGGCCGGCATGGCCACGATCAACGCCAGCGTCGTCGCGAGCACGGCGGACGGGAGCCGGTCGGCCCATGAGCGATTCCGGCCGCTTGCTGCGAGCATAGCGAATGCGCCGGAAAGGACAGCGGAGGTCACCAGGTTGGTCCCGCAATTCGGATGCACCGCGAGGCTGGCCTCGCCGGCCTGTAAGCGCGTCATCGCCTCATTCGCCGCATCCTCCACCGTGGCGGTATCCACCTCACCAAACAGCGTGAAGCCGGAAAGGTCGCTGCGCGCCATCATGGGGACGCCCGGCAACCGCTGGGAAAGAATGGTCACAGTCGCATGTTCGACGGCATGATTCTGCCGCAGGATCTGTCCGAAGGAACGTTTTGGCATTTCTATCTCCATATACGTAGCGAAAGTTGCCACGCCAGCGAAGCTGGCGCAACTCGCGCTACGTCAGCGCTGCGCGAGCTTGACCACGGTAACGCCCTCGCCGCCCTCGTTGTTCTCCCCGGCCTTGAAACTGCTTACGAGGGGATGGCCGCGCAGTTCCTCGCGCACGGCCTGACGGAGCGCGCCGGTTCCCTTGCCGTGGATGATCCGCACGAACGGCAGCCCGGAGAGGTACGCCTGGTCAAGGTAGCGGTCAAGCTCGATGAGCATGTCGTCGACGGTCATCCCGCGCAGGTCGAGCTCCATGCCGGGGCTCGGCGGGCGAGGCTGGCTGCCGCTGGAACGAAGCTGGATGGCGGGCTGCGCGCCGCGCTGCTGCAGCTCGACGCGACCCACCCCCAGCTTGACGCGGAACCCGCCGACCTTGACGTCGACCTCGGAGTCCGTCAGGCCGAC
>JALOOB010000431.1 GCA_025454635.1 Anaerolineae bacterium | reverse complement strand
TCGGCAGGGGTCCCCTCGGGGAGCACGCGCTGCGTGTCGCAGCCGCCGCCCCAAAACACGAGGTCTGCGCCGAACTCACGCTTGAGCCGGACGGGGTCCATGCCCACCGCGGAGATTTGGACGGGATTGAGAATATCGACGCCGGCCTCGATCAGGTCGGGGATGAGCGGATAGATGCCGCCGCAGCAGTGGAGAAACAGCGGCAGGCCGCTGCGCTGCTTCGCGAACTGCCACACCTGCGACTGGTAAGGCTTGACGAGAACGGCGGTACATGCGGGGCGAGAGCTGCGGGCCCGCCTGCGTGCCGAGGTCGTCGCCCACCTGGACGATGTCGATATACTCCCCCACCGCGTCGAGGTAACGCGCGAGGTCGGCGCACGCGGCTTCGGCCAGCTTTGCGAGCAGGGCTTCCGCGAGCGCGGGGCGCGCGGCGAGGTCCTCCATGAAGCGCTGCCAGCCGCGCGCCATTTGCGCGCCCTCATAGAGGCGGACGCCGGTCAGGCCGAGGATGGCGCGATCGGTGGTCGCGCGAAGGACGCGGGCGCCCTGCCGGAGCCAGGCCAACTCCGCATCGGAGATCGGCTCGGGCTGCCATGCCTCAGGCAAGCGGCTCGTGGACCGGCTCGAAATAGAGGCCGTTGGCGGGCATGCGGAAGAGTACGGCCGCGTCATCGTCGCGAATCTCGTAGCCGCCGTCAGAGCGCGGCAGGTAGGCGAGGTCGGCGGGCATCCAGGGCGCGGGCGGCGCGTAAAGGGGCGAGAGCTTCCATGCAGGCCGGGCGGGGTCGAAGCCGAAGGGCGCGCGGTGCAGCGGGACCGCGTCTGCGCCGAAGCGGTCGAGGACCGCCGTGGACGGCTGCGCGAGCTGCTGCATGATGTCGTACATGAAGGGCGACTCAGCTGGGAGGCCGAGGCGCGTTACGAGGCGCCGGTAGGCGAGCGCGTGGATGCCGCTGGAGCGCATCCCGCCGAGGTCGATGGGGACGCGGTCCGATTCTTCGTGGCGGAGCGCAGCAAGGACGCGGGCGCGCGGGGTGAGCGCGGGACCCGACTGCGGGATCATGCCATGCCTGCCAGGTTCAGTTCCTCGGCGCGGTGGCAGGCGGCGAAGTGACCCGGCGTGATCTCGCGGTAGGCGGGCGCCTCGGTGCGGCAGCGGTCGATGCAGAAGGCGCAGCGCGGGTGGAAGTAGCAGCCGGACGGCGGATTGGCCGGGCTGGCGACCTCGCCGGGCAACTCGACGTTGCCAGTCTTGATGCGCGGGTCGGCCACGGGCAGGGCCGCGACGAGCGCGGCGGTGTAGGGGTGGCGCGGGCGCGCGAACATCTCTTCCGCGGTCGCGGTCTCGACGATCTTCCCGACGTACATGACCGTGACCCGGTCGCAGATGTGCTTCACCACGCTCAGGTTGTGCGAGACGAACAGGTAAGTCAGGTTGAGCCGTTTCTGCAGGTCGAGCAGCAGGTTGAGCGTCTGGGCCTGGACGGAGACGTCGAGCGCGGAGACCGGCTCGTCCGCGACGACGAGGCGCGGGTTGAGCGCAAGCGCGCGGGCGATGCCAATGCGCTGGCGCTGGCCGCCGCTGAATGCATGCGGAAAGCGCTGCATGAACTCGGGGCGCAGGCCGACGAGGCGCAGCAGCTCCGCGACGCGCTCTTCGCGCTTACGGCGATCCTTCATCCCGGAGATGAGCAGCGGCTCGCTCACCATGTCGAAGATGGTCATGCGCGGGTTGAGTGAACCATAGGGGTCCTGGAAGATCATTTGCATTTGCGAGCGGAGCGGGCTGAGGGCCTTGCGGTCGAGCCGCGACAGGTCGACGGTGGCGCCGTCACCCGTGCGGAAGAGCATCTCGCCGGAGGTGGGCGCCTGCGCGCGCAGGATGCAGCGCGAGACGGTCGTCTTGCCGCAGCCCGATTCGCCCACGAGGCCGAGCGTTTCGCCCTCGTTAATGAAGAAGTTAACGTCGTCCGCCGCGCGGACGTAGCCAACCGTCTTGCGGAGGAAGCCCTTCTTGATGGGATAGTACTTGCGGAGGTTTTTCACCTCCAGCAGGCGCTTGTCGTTTGAGCCCTGGGCAGTGGGTGTTGTCATAGGGCAGCCTCCACGGAGGCGGTCACGGGGGCCGCCTCGGCAGGTTGATCGTGATACAGGAAGCAGGACACCCGCTGCCGGTCGTCTACGGCGAGCAGCGCGGGGATCTCCTTGTCGCACTTGCCCTGCATGAAGCGGGCGCAGCGCGGGTAGAACGGGCAGCCCGCGGGCCGGTTGAACGGGTGCGGGATCGAACCCTTGATGGTGGGCAGGTCCGCGCGCGCGGTCATGTCGATCGAGGGGATCGACTTGAGCAGGGCTTGCGTGTAGGGGTGCTTCGGGTTGTGGAAGATGTCGTCGACGGGGCCCTGCTCGACCACGACGCCGAGATACATCACCGTGACGTAGTGCGCCACCTGCGCGATTACGCCGAGGTCATGCGTGATGAAGATGATGGCGGAGTTGCGCTCTTCCTGCAGGCGGCGCAGAAGGCGGAGCACCTGCGCTTGGGTGGTGACGTCGACCGCGGTGGTCGGCTCGTCGGCGATCAGGAGCGCCGGGTTGCAGGAGAGGGCCATGGCGATCATCGCGCGCTGGCGGAGCCCGCCGCTCAACTGCCACGAGTAGGCGTCGAGCCGCTGCTCGGCCTCCGGGATGCCCACGTCCTTGAGCTGCTGGAGGGCGATGGCGCGCGCTTCCTTTTTGTCCACGTTGCGGTGGAGCTGGATGGCCTCCATGATCTGGTTGCCGACGGTGTGGACGGGGCTGAACGCGGCCATCGGCTCCTGCGGGATGAGCGCGATCTGCCCGCCGCGAATATCGCGCATCTCCTGCCCGCGCGCGTCGAGCTTAGCGAGGTCGACGATGTCCGGCGCTGCGCCCTTCTTGTTCGTCCGCCGCAGCAGCATCTCGCCGGAGACAATCCGGCCGGGCGGCTCGACGATACGCAGCAGCGCCTTCATGGTAACGCTTTTGCCGCAGCCGGACTCGCCCACGATGCCGAAGACCTGGCCAGGATACACGTCGAGCGAGACGCCGTCGACCGCGCGGACGACGCCCTCGTCCATGAAGAAGTGGACTTTCAGGTCTCGTATGGACAGCAGCGGATCGCTAGGTTGGTTCATGTGTCAAGTTCCTCACGGAATAGGACGCAGATACCGGCTACGCCGACGCAAATGGGGTGGATTGACAGGATACCCAAGAAAGATCATACAAATCTTTCCCAATCTGCGTCATCTGCGTCCTATTCTCCATCAATGGCTGTACGGGTCGGCGGCATCGCGCAGGCCGTCGCCGACGAGGTTGAAGGCGAGACACGCGATGATGACGGCGAGCACGGGAATCACAGGGATGTTTCGTTGATGATCATTACCGGAATCGCCAGCGTGCTTGTGGCGATGATATGGCTGGTGAATGCCGGCGCCATGTGGCGCAGGATGATGCGGATCTGGCTGGCGCCGGAAAGCTCCGCCGCGAGGACGAAGTCCTCCTCGCGCAGGGAGAGGAAGCGGCCGCGCACCTCGCGCGCGAGCGTCGTCCACCCGATGAAGGCGAGGATGATGGTGATGGCGAAGAAGACGCGCGTCGGCGGCCAGTCACGCGGGAGCGCGGCGGTCATGGCGAGCCAGATCGGGATGGTCGGCAGGGACTGGAGCACCTCGATGATGCGCTGGATGACGAGATCGATAAAACCGCCGAAGTAGCCGGAGATGCCGCCGAGCAGCACGCCAAGTAACACGCTCAGGATGACCGCGACGAGGCCGACAGTCATCGAGGTGCGCGTACCGTACATGAGGCGGGACCACTGATCGCGGCCAAGGCGGTCGGTGCCGAGCAGGTGGAACGTCTCCTTCGACTCCGGGTCGGCCAGGCCAAACAGGTGGATGTTCGTCGGGATGCCGAGGAACTTCCACTCGGGGCCGGGGCCGAAGAGCTGGATGCCGATGCGCTCGTCACCGTTGACCGACCACTCCATGCGAAGGGTGGTGGTGTTGCGCTTACCCTCAACCGCGGGCACGGAGAGGAAGTAACCGCCGCGGAAGAAGGCGATGCGCTGGGGCGGCATGAAGGAAGAGCGCGCGCTGGTGGCCTGCGGGTCCGCGGTGGCGAAGAAGGCCGGGACGAGCACGATCAGATAGAAGACGATCAGCACGAACACGCTGACGACAGCCAGCTTGTTCTTGCGGAAGCGCCACCGTAATCTCGAGGGTCGAGGCGCCGGGGAGAGCGTCGCTCTGCGGAGCGGTGTTCATATTAGCTGCCCCCCTCCATGCGAATGCGCGGGTCGGCCACCGCGAGCAGGATGTCGGAGATGAGCGTGCCGACGACCGTGAGCAAGCAGTAGATGAGCAGGATGCTCCCCGCGAGGTACATATCCTGCTGCTGGAGCGAACGCAGGAGCAGCGGGCCGATGTTGGGGATGTTCATGACCGTGGCGACGATGAGGCTGCCGGAGAAAAGCTGGGGCAGGTACCAGCCGACGGTCGAGATCAGCGGGTTGAACGCGAGGCGGACCGGGTACTTCATGACCAGGCGCCACTCGGACAGGCCCTTGGCGCGCGCGGTGACGACGTACTGCTTGTTGAGCTCGTCGAGCAGGTTGGCGCGCATGATGCGGGTGAGGCGGGCGGTGCCGGCGAGGCCGAGCACGATGGCGGGCACCCAGATGTGTTTGAGCAGGTCGACAAAGCGGCCCAAACTCCACTCGGCCTGCACGTACTCCGGCGAGAAGAGGCCCGTGACGCTGATGCCGAGCTTGTCGTAGGCGAACCACATCAGGACGAGCGCGAGCATAAAGTTGGGCGTCGCGACGCCGATGTAGTTGATGACGGTGAGCACGTAGTCTAGGAATGAGTTTTGGTGCGTGGCGGAGTAAATCCCCGCTGGTATAGCGATCACCCAGGTAATGACAAAGGCGAATAAGGCAAGCGCCACGGTCAGCAGGAGGCGTTCCGCGATCAACTCGTGGTTGGGCCGCTGGTATTCGAGCGAGCGGCCTAAGTCGCCCTGCAGCAGGCCCTGCATCCACCTCCCGTATTGCACCATGAAAGGTTGGTCGACGCCGAATTGCTGTTTCAGCGCCGCGACGCCCGCGTCGTCCATGGAGGACCCGCTGGCGGCGAGCGTGGAGATGTAGGAGGTGAGGAAGTCGCCCGGCGGCGCCTGCACGAGCGCGAAGACAATAAAAGAAAAGATCAGGAGAAGAAAAGGCAGCAGCAGCAGGCGCTGAACGATGTATCTTGCCATAGTGGCGACCCCTTTGCAATCCGCCACGAATTTCACGAACTAGACGAATTAGGCGAACTGAGAAAGCTGCGGCATTCGCCTAATTCGTGTAATTCGTGGCGGCCTCGGTTCTTAGCGGTCGAAGAACCAGATTTCCGGCTTGC
>JALOOB010000118.1 GCA_025454635.1 Anaerolineae bacterium | reverse complement strand
ATCAAGAACGTCGAGGCGCGCGCGGTCGTCGAGCAGATCGCGCAGTCGGTTCCCGTTCCCGGCACGCGCATCCGCGCCGGCCGCTAAAGAGGAGCCGCCACTTGCGACGTTCCTGGGCGATATTCCTGCTTTGGATCGCGACCGCGTTTTTTGCGTTTGCGTCGGGGCGGGAGCTGGCCTTCAACCTGTTCTATTTCGTCACGGGCGTGATCGTGATCGCGCTGGTCTGGGCGTGGCTCAATCAGCGCGGGCTGGCCCTGCGCCGGGCCACGCGCACGCACCGCTCGCAGGTCGGCAAGTATTTCGAGGAGACGCTCGAGCTGGTCAACCACTCGCGCTGGCCGAAGCTGTGGGTGGAGGTGCATGATTTTTCGGATCTGCCCGGCCATCATGTCAGCCGCGTGGTGAACGCGCTGGGTCGCGGGCAGACGTCGCGGTGGCAGGTGCGCACGCTCGCGCGACGCCGCGGGCGCTTCATGCTCGGCCCGGTGACGCTGAGCAGCGGCGACCCGCTCGGCATCTTCCGCTTTACGCGGGAGCAGCCCGAGATGACCTCGCTCGTGGCTTCAGCCCGCCAACCGGCTACCTGCCCGGCGGCGAGTCGGTGCACCGCCGGACGCCGTATATCACCTCCAGCGTCTCCGGCATCCGGGATTACGTCCCCGGCGACAGCATCAACCGCATCCACTGGGCCTCGACCGCGCGCACCGGGCGGCTTATTTCGAAGGAGTTCGAGCTGGACCCGCTGGCCGACGTGTGGATGTTCCTCGACATGTACGAGGATGCGCACGCGGAAGCGCCGTGGATCGAGGGCGAGGACGAGGCCGAGTTGCCGTGGCTGACGCGGCGTGCGGAGCGCATGGAGCTGCCGCCGAGCACGGTCGAATATGGCGTCACGATCGCGGCTTCCCTGGCGCAGCACTTTCTGCAGGCCGACCGTGAGCTTGGCTTTCTGAGCTACGCGGAGGAACGCGAGGTCGTTCAGCCGGATCGTGGGGAACGGCAGTTGACGCGCTTGCTCGAAATTCTGGCGGTCATCCAGGCGCGCGGGCGGCTGCCGATTGCTGAGGCGCTGGCGATGGACGGCGCGGCGCTGACGCGACACACGACGCTCATCGTTATTACCCCTTCTACGGACAGCCGGTGGGTCACCGTGCTGCGCGGGCTGCGCTCGCGCGGGGTGCACGGCGTGGCAGTGCTGCTGGCCGGACGCACGTTCGGCCCCGCGCCGGATTGGGCGCCCACCCTCGCCGACCTCCAGGCGAGCGGCCTACCCGCGTACGTGGTCAAGAACGGCGACGACCTGACCGAGGCGCTGGGCAGGCTGTCGAGCGGTGTCGGGCCGCGCGCAGTTCCAGTTCGATAATCGAGGTTTTTCCCATGCGTAAGCTCTCACTTTTCGCGCTCATCGCGCTGCTCGCCGCTGCGGCACTCCAGCCTGCCACGGCGGCCCCACCTGCGCCCGCTCGCAGCCCCGATTGGGATGCGCCCCATGTCTCCGGCGAGCTGATTGCGCAGCTGCCGCCTGGCGGCCGGGCTGCGCTGGAGCGCTCGGGCACGCAAGTGCTGCGCGAGCTGCCCGAACTAGGATTGGCCGTCGTGCGCGCGCCGCGCGGGCGAACGTTGCCGGAAGCAGCCGCGAGCCTCGCGCAGGAAGGCGCTGAATGGGTGGAGCCGAACTACACTTTCGAGCTCGACCATGTCCCTAACGATCCTGACTACTCGATCCAAGCCGCGTATCTCGACCGTATCGGGGCGAGCGAGGCGTGGGACACCACGAAGGGCAGGTCCGATATCGTCGTCGCCATCCTCGATACCGGCGTATACACGGGTCACGTCGATCTGCGCGATGGCATTTGGCGGAATCCGGGCGAAATTCCGGGTAATGGGATCGACGACGAGGGCAACGGGTTCGTGGACGACGCGCAGGGCTGGGACTTCGCCGACAATGAGAACGAGGTGCTGGACGACTACGGTCACGGGACGCACGTTGCCGGCATTGCGGCTGCGCGGATTGACAACGCGATTGGCATTGCCGGGGTCGCCGGGCAGGCGACGATTATGCCCGTGGATGTTTTCAGCGGCGGCATCGGCACGTATGAAGACCTTATTCGCGCGATTGTCTACGCCACCGACAACGGCGCTCATGTAATCAATATGAGCCTTGGCGCCAGCAGTTACAGCCGGGGCGAAGAGGCTGCGGTCAACTACGCGTACGAGCGAGGCGCGGTGGTTGTCGCTGCAGCCGGCAACGGCGGGCGGACTGAGCTGCATTACCCCGCTGCGCACCCAAATGCGATCGCGGTCGCGGCAACCGATGCGAATGATGTTGTCGCAGGGTTCTCCACACGCGGCGCGTTCGTGGACGTGGCTGCGCCGGGCGTCAGCATCTATTCGACCATGCCGACAGACATCGACCCGGATGGCTACCGCCTGATGAGCGGCACCAGCATGGCCACGCCGCATGTCTCCGGGCTGGCCGCTTTGATTCTAAGCAGGAATCCGACACTGACTCCCAAGGAGGTTCGCGCCTTCATAGAGGGCACGGCGTATAATCTGGGCGCGCCAGGAAGGGACGACGCGTCCGGCTATGGCCGGATCAGCGCAGGCCAGGCATTGGCGGCGGTCGCCCAGAGCGACGGACCGGTGCGTTCCCATGTCCCCGGCACGGTCTGGGATCTTGACTTCGCCGGTTGCGTGAATCTGGTGGAGAACGGCGGCTTCGAGGACGGGTTGAGCTTCTGGCAGGGGCAGGGTGCGGTGGCGTTGGATGCGGAGGTCCACTCGGATGGCGCGACGTCAGTCCATTTCCCCGGTGGAGCGTCCGCGCGCGGTGTCCTCACTCAGACGCTGGTTGTTCCGCCGAACGCGCACGCAGGGATCATCAGCTTTGCTTATCGAATCGATCGGGAAGATTATGGCCGCGGAACCACGCCTGAATGGCCTTTCGACGACTGGTTCACAGTTGAACTGAGGGCGCCGGATGGCGCGGTGTTGGCCCAGTTGCTGCGGACCGGAAACACCGCAGATACTTCGAATGCCGGTCTGGAGTGGGACGAGTATCTCTACCGGATGACCGCGGGGGAAGTTGCCGCGCTGCGGGATGCGCGTGAGGTAATGCTGGTCCTCACCGCGCAGAACGACGCCGACGCGAGTCCGACGGATGTATGGGCTGACAGCGCAAGGATCTGTCTGACTACGGCGGCGGACGGTCCCGCCTATCTGCCGGTGCTGGTAACCGGCTTCTAGCGCCATCCACAGTCCAGCGCAATATGGGGCGCGCGGTCAGGGGGCTCCGGCAGACTCGCGCGCCCATTCGCGCACAAACTCCGCCGTCGACTCAAACGCCAGCTCCGCCCATGGCACGTCCTCGCGTCCGAACCAGGCCGCGTCGCTGACGTCGTCGGCGGGCGCGAGCACTCCGCCGGTTGCCTCGGCGCGGTAGAGCAGCAGGATGCCGCGGCGCGCGGCCCACCCTGCCAGTGGAGCGACGCCGCGCAGCCCCTCCACCCGCACGGTCACGCCCGTTTCCTCTGCCACCTCACGGATCAGAGCCTCTTCGGGGAGTTCGTCAGCATCCATGTAGCCCGCGGGGAGCGCCCAAAAACCGACGCGCGGCGGCGCAGCGCGCTTGACGAGCAGGATGCGGCCCTCCCGGCTGATAAGCGCGGCGACGGCGACCTTCGGCTCGCGAAAATGGATGAAGCCGCAGTAGCGGCAATAGCGCCGGACGCGGCCGAACTTCTCGCCCTCGGCCAGGGGCGCGGAACAGTTCGGGCAATATCGATAGGTCGGGTTCATTTAGGCTCTTCTAACCACGAAGACACGAAGGCACGAAGGTTCACGAAGTTTCTTCGAGGCTTCGTGTAGCTTCGATCCCTGGTGTCTTTGTGGTCAATTCTCGACGGCCTCGCGGACCGCGCGGAGGTTGGAGAAGGGCGCGTTGACCGGCGCGACGCAGCCGGTGGAAACGATCATGCGGCGGCCGCCGGTCTGCGCGAGCGCGTCGCGGACGAGGCCGCGGATCTGCTCGGGATTGCCGCGCAGCAGGTGCTCCCAGTGCTCGAGCCCCCCGCAGACCGCGCCGCGGAAGCGGGCCTGGCCTTCGCGGAGCGAAGGGCCGGACTCCTGGTCGTGCCAGTTGAGCGCGTGGATGGGGTACTGGGCGACGAGGTCGAACATACCGTCGCGGCCGTGAAGATGCGTCAGGTTGAACCAGCAGCCTTGCGCGGCCTCAAGGATGCGGCGGTCGTATGGCTCGCCAAACTCGCGGTATTCGGCCTCGTTGAGCAACCCGAAATTCGCCAACTGGACAGCGTAGTAGATGCCGGCGATGCCGCACTCACAGGCGGCTTCGATGAAGGCGACGGTGGTCCGCGTGATCGTCTCGAGCCCGGCCCGCACCTGTTCGGGTGACTGGCGCAGGTGGACGATCAGTCGCTCCTGCCCGGCGAGGTTCTTGGCCTGGGCGAGCGGGCTGAAGATCGTCTGGATGAAGGGGGTCTCATTGCCGGCTTCCGCGCGGATGAGCCGCAGACACTCCAACTGGCGCGCCAGCGCGCCGCGCGACGGGTCCTGTTGAGCAAGGCGCGTCCAGCCTGCGGGTTTGTCGATGACGCGGCGGGTGTATTCGCGGTTGCCTTCGTCGCCGCCGACCCAGCGGTCCTCGACGCCCCAATCGACGAGGCAGAAGCTGCTGGCGGGCGAGACCTTGATGAAGTCCCAATCCCATGCGCGCTGCCACATCAGCGTTGCGGCCGCAAGGTCGTCGGGCCGCTGATCGTCGCCGGGGAAGTGCCGCCACAGCGCGACCGCGGGCCGGTCGACGCGTTCGCCCGCGCAGGTGGCTTCGAGCCGTTCCCGCCGCGTCATTGCTGCCATGCTTCAGCCTCCGAACAAGAGCCGCCAGAGCCGCGGCCCGAAAATGGCCACACCTACTGCGACGGACGCCAGCGCGGTCACGAGCACTGCGCCCGCTCCCGCATCCTTTGCCAGTTTCGCCATCGGGTGATATTGCTGCGTGAGCAGGTCGACCGCCAACTCGGTGACGGTGTTGATCAACTCGGCGGCGAGGACGAGGCCGATGCACACGAAGATGACGGCCCACTCGACCGCGGCGATGCGGAAGAAGATGCCCGCGACGATCACAAGCGCAGCGATGAGCAGCTCCACGCGCATGTTGCGCTGCGTGCGAAAGCCGTGGGCGATGCCCTCGGACGCGTAGACGAAGCTCTTAAGAAAGGCGCGCCAGGATCGCATCTTGCTTTGCCCACATCTCGGCTTCTTCCTCAGGCTCCGCGTGATCGTAGCCGAGCAGGTGGAGCGTGCCATGGATGGCAAGCAGCCGCAACTCGTCGCGCAAGCTGCGCTCTAGGGCAGCCGCCTGGCGGCGGGTGTAGGGGAGCGCGATGATGATGTCCCCGAGGTAGGTTGCCATCTCCGGCGCGATGACGAAGCCGGGCGTGTCGTCCTGCGCGGGGAAGGAAAGCACGTCCGTCGGGCCCTCGGTGGCGCGGTATTGCTCGTTTAACTCCGCGACGGCCTCATCCGACGTAATCACCACGGTGACTTCGCCAGACTCCGCCTCGGCATCGAGCGCGGCGACGACCGCGGCGACGATATCTGCCGCGTCGACTTCGGCCTCGAATGCGTCGTCGACCTGGACGATGATGGGGCCTTGCGCCTCATCTGCGGGCGCGCCGTCATCAGAAAGCGGATTGTCCATTGGCGGGCTTGTTGATTCGCTCACCCTCTTCCTCCTCGCGCTCATCCGCGCCGTTCGTCTGAGGCGCGGGCTCCGGCGCAGGCGCCGCGGCTGCCGGCGTCTCGTCTTTCGGCTCACCCGGATACGCCACGCGCGGATGATGCAGGCCGCGCAGCACGTCCACGAACGCGCGGCGGACCGTTGCCAGGTCGGCCAGGGTCAGCGGGCATTCGTCCAACTGGCCCGAGAGCACGCGGCTCTGGATGCTTTCGCCGACGATCTTGTCCAGTTCCTCGATGGACGAGGGCCGCCGGGATCGCACGGTGGCCTCCGCGCCGTCGGCCAACATAGTCAGGGCAGTCTCGCGGCTCTGCGGCTTCGGGCCGGGATACTGGAACTGCGACTTGTCGACCTTGCTCGGGTCGCCCGCCTGCTGCACGGCCTGGTGGTGGAAGTAGGACACAAGCAGTGTGCCCTGGTGCTCGGGGATGAAGTTGATAATTTGCTGCGGCAGCCGGTACTTGCGTCCCAGGTCGATGCCATCTCGCACGTGGGTAATGATAATCTGCGCGCTAGTGTATGGGTCAAGCCGGGCGTGCGGATCCATGCCTTCCGTCCGGTTTTCCACAAAGAAGTACGGGCGGATCGTCTTGCCGACGTCGTGGTAGTAGGCGCCCACGCGAGTGAGCAGCGCGTCGGCGCCGATGGCCTCGGCCGCGCGCTCGGACATATTGGCGACGATGAGCGTGTGATGGTAGGTGCCGGGCGCCTTGAGCAACAACTGGCGCAGGAGGGGATGCGTCGGCCGCGAGATTTCGAGCAGTTGGAGGGTGGTCGTGATGCCGAAGAGCGCGCCGAGGATGTACAGCCCGACGACCGTCACGGTGACCGAGAGAAGGCCGTTGCCGAGCGCGGACGCGCTCAACTCCAGCAGCCCGCGCCAGTCCCACTGTCCGGCGGGCAGGCGAAACGCGGCGATTGCCAGCGCGTTGATGACGGAAATGTACAGCACGCCCCAGGCGAAATTCGCGAGCCGGTCGCCGCGGCGCACCTTGAGCATCCCAACCAGGGAGCCGGCAAACGCATAAGTCATGATTTCGAGGCTGCCGCCGGTCAGATAGCCGATCGCGAGCGTGGCGAGTGCGGTCACGACGATCGCGAGGCGCGGGTTGAGCGCGATGCCGAGCAGGATGCTCAACGCGGCGTAGGGGAAGATGTAGGGGGCCAGGGTGCGAGCGGGGATTGCGGCCTTGGCGGCGAGCATGAACACGGCGATGACGAGGACAAGGAGGAGGATGCGGCTCGGGCGCATCCACAGTCGCGGCTCGAGCCGCCAGAGATAGTAGAGGAAAACCAGCCCGAGCACGATGATGAAGCCGACGGCCGCGCGGAAATCCTGCCAGGACCAGGCGCGCTGCTGGAGGCCAAGGGCTTGCAGCGCCTCCACTTCGAGGTCAGTCACGATGTCGCCCGCGCGCAGGATGACCTCATTGCGCTCCAGCGTCTCGGTCACTTCGCCGACCGCGGCCCGCGCTTCCTCGCGGCGCTGCTCGGTGCGCTCCGCGTTGAAGAAGCTGTTGGGCGCCAGGAGGTCCTGCACGACCTCGCTGACGATGGCCGCGTCTTCGTCGAGCAGGTCAAGGCGGACGCGCGCCGGCACTTTGCGGCGTTCGTCGGCCAGGTTGTTCTCGCGGATTTCCTCGCGCATCGCGCGCTCGAGGACCACCTGGATCTCGGCGGCGACGCGCTCCCACGCGGGCGCGGGGAGCGTTACGATGCGATCTGCGACCGGTTCGGGGAGGTCGAGGCCCTCGATGGCCGCAATCGCCGCGGCCTTCGCTTCGGCGTCCGCGAAGCTGTCCGCGCGGACGGTGTTGATGTATTCGACGATCTGGCCGGCAAGGGTCAGTTGCTGGCGGCCGATGCGCGCCTGGGGAGGGTCGTAGACTTCGGGCACGCCGTTGGCCGCCAACTCGCGGCGCTGTTCGGTCTGAATCTCGCTGAGGAACGTGATCTGGCGCGGGGCGATGACGTCGCGGGGCGCCACGTCGCCCACATCCAGCGTGATCTGCCCGCTGAGGGGCAGGCGCACGACGAGGACGAACGTCACGAACGCGAGCATGAAGAACCAGGCGGCGAGAACGCGTAGCCTGGCCGGCCAGGGGATGTCCTCGCCCTGCAATGGCCGGTCCAGCTTCGGTAGCTGCGCGGTGTCAGCCTCGCGCTCGGTCATGCGCCTTTGCCTTATTCCGGTGAGCTTACTGCGGCGTCAGCAATTCCCGCACAACGCGGTTGACGAGTTGCCCGTCGGCTTGCCCGCGCAGGTCAGCGGTCATGCGCTTCATCACGGGGCCGAGGCCCTTCATGTCGACGACGCCCAGTTCCGCGATCACCTTCTCCGCGTGCGCGCGCACCTCCGCTTCGCTCATCTGCTGCGGGAGGTACTTTTCGAGCACCGCAATCTCGGCCATTTCCTTCTCCACGAGGTCGGGGCGGCCGCCCTTCGTGAACTCGGCCACGCTGTCGCGGCGCTGCTTGACCTGCTTCTGCAGAATGCGCTGCACGTCCTCTTCGGTGAGGGCGCGCTGCTCGGTGCCGGAGACCTTCGCCTCGGTGATTGCGGTCTTTGCCGCCCGGATCGCCAGCTTGCGGACGTTGTCGCCGCTCCGCATCGCATCCTTGAGGTCGGCGTCCAGGCGTTCCTCGAGCGTCATCGTATGTCACTCCCTCTTGACCGAAGAATGGTCCCGGTGAGATGGTCGCCGGACGCGCCGGTCAGGCGCACGGGCGAGATGGTGTTGCGCAGGTCGCGACCGTCGGGCGCGATGGCTTCCACGCGGAGGTAATTATCCGTAAGGCCGGACCATACGCTTCCATGCGCGTGCGCCTCGACGAGGCTCTCCCATAGCACGGGCCGCGTTTGCCCGACGAAAGCATCCCTGACGGATTGCCCCAATTCCGCGTCCAATGCGACCAGCGCGCGCACGCGGCGCTTGCGCTCCGCCTCCGGCGCCTGCCCGCTGAAGCGCGCGGCGGCGGTTCCCTGGCGCGCGGAGTAGGGGAAGACGTGCATATGGGCGAAGCCCATGCGCCGCGCGAACTCGGCCGTCTGCGCGAAGTCGTCCTCGGTTTCGCCGGGGAAGCCAACGATCAGGTCGGTCGTGACCGTCAGACCGGGGATGCGCTCGCGCGCGGCTTCGACCAGCCGCTCAAAATCGGCGGCGCGATTGCGGCGGGCCATGCGCTTCAGCACGGCGTCGCTGCCCGACTGCGCGGGCAGGTGCAGATGCGGCATGAGGCGTCCGCCGGACCGCGGCCATAGGTCAAAGAAGCCGGGCTCGAGGTCGAACGGTTCGAGCGAGGAGAGCCGCAGACGCGGGATGCGCGTTTCCGCGAGCAGCGCCTCCACGAGTTCGGGCAAACTGCGGCCCAGGTCGGACCCGTAACCGCCGAGGTGGACGCCGGTGAGCACCGCCTCCTGATAGCCTTCGGTGTGGAGCGCGGCGACCTCCGCGACGACCTCTGTGACAGAGCGGCTGCGCTCCTCACCGCGGGCGAGGGTGACGACGCAGAAGGAGCAGCGGTTGCGGCAGCCGTCCTGCACTTTGATGAAGGCGCGCGTGCGGCTCGCGTCGACTTGCGGGATGGAGTCATCTGCGGGAAGCGCGGCGGGTTCGAGCAGGGCGGCCTCTGCGGCGATGACCGACGCAAGCTCGTCTTTGCGCGTGTTGCCGACGACGAGGGTCACGTTGGGCAGTTGGCTCACGGCCTCGCCGTCGAGCGTGGCATAGCAGCCGGTGACAATGAGCTTCGACTGCGGGTTGGCGCGGGCCATCTGCCGCGCGAGTTGGCGCGTCTGACGCGCAGCTTCGCCGGTGACCGCGCAGGAGTTGAGCACGCAGAGGTCGGCGCGCGCGGCGGAGTCGACGAGCGCGTGGCCGGCTGCGGTGAGTTGACGACCGAGGGA
>JALOOB010000006.1 GCA_025454635.1 Anaerolineae bacterium | reverse complement strand
GAACGAAGCGCTCGCCACCGTCCTGGCCGGCGTCGTCGGCCTGTTGCTCGTCCTCGGCGTCGTGGCCGCGCTCGCCTACTCCCGCCGGCGACGCAGCGCGCCGCAGGGCCAGGAGTCTTAACGACGCGTCGCCGGCGGGCGGCGCTGCCGGCGTTTCCACGCCGCGCAGCGCCGCGCCGCGCAGCGCCGCCCGCCGGCTCTGGTGAAGCCCTATGCATGCTCACTTCCTTGATCCCTACCGCGACGGCGCGTCGCCGGTCAAGCTGCCGCTCGCGCTCGCGTTCATCGTCACCGCCGCGCTGCTCCCGCCCGGCGCGTGGCCGGCCTACGTCCTGCTTTTCGCAGTTGCCCTGTCAGTGGTGATTCTCTCCGGCCTCGGTCTCGGTTATGTCTATAAACGGGCCCTGCTCGCCGCGCCGTTCGTCCTCGCCGCGCTGCCCCTCCTCTTCACCGTCCAGGGTCCCGCGCTGCTCTCGTTCGACATCGGCCCGTGGACGCTCACCCTGACCCAGCCCGGCCTCGTTCGCTTCGTCAGCGTCGCGCTCAAGTCGTGGCTCTCCGTGCAGGTCGCCATCGTCCTTGCCGCCACCACCGCCTTCCCCGATCTGCTTGCCGCCATGCGCGCGCTCCGGCTCCCGCGGCTGCTCGTCGCGGTCGTCGGCCTCATGTGGCGCTATCTCTTCGTGCTCGTCGACGAGGTGTTCCGCATCATGCGCGCCCGCGACGCGCGCAGCGGCGCGCCCGCCGAGCGCGCCGGCCGCATCGGCGGATCGATCCCCTGGCGCGCAAAGGTCACCGGCGGCATGGCCGGCAACCTCATGCTCCGCTCGTTCGACCGCTCCGAGCGCATCTACGCCGCGATGGCAAGCCGCGGCTACGACGGCGAAGTGCGCGGCCTCCCGCGTCCGCCCGTCCCGCCGCTCGCCTGGGCCGCGCTCGCCGCCGGTCTGCTGTTCCTATTGTTGATCTTGTTGCTAGGACTGGTTTCCTAGCGCGACTTATCTGACCTAGCGCACGTTGCCAACTTGCGCTACAACTCACGCAACACCATCGCACAGGAAAACTGATGCACCACACAGTTGAAGTTACGCGCCTCTCCTTCGCCTATCCCGACGGCCACCAGGCCCTCCGGGACGTCACGCTATCCATCGCGCCCGGCGAAAAAGTCGCGCTGCTCGGCCCCAACGGCGCAGGCAAGTCCACGCTCATCCTCCACCTCAACGGCATCCTCAAAACCCAGACCGGCTCAGTCTGCGTCGCCGGCCTCGACGTCAACCAGAAGAACCTCGGCCGCGTCCGCGCCGCGGTCGGCCTCGTCTTCCAGAATCCCGACGACCAGCTCTTTTCGCCCACCGTCTTCGACGACGTCGCGTTCGGCCCCATCTACCAGGGCTTGAAGGAGGCGGACGTGCGCAGCCGCGTCGACGAAGCCCTTGCCGCCGTCCGCATGACCGACTACCGGCGCCGCGTCTCGCACCACCTGAGCACGGGCGAGAAAAAACGCATCGCCATCGCCACCGTCCTCTCCATGCGGCCCGAAATCCTTGTGCTCGACGAGCCCACCGCCGGCCTCGACCCCCGCGCGCGCCGCAGCCTGATCAATCTCATCCGCGAGCTGCCGCAGACCATGCTCGTCGCCACCCACGACATCCGCATGGTCATGGAACTATTCGAGCGCTCCGTCATCATGGACGGCGGCCAGGTCGTCGCCGACGGCCCCTCCACGCAGATCCTTGCCGACGCAGCGCTGCTTGACGCGCACGGCCTCGAGGTGTATTGATGTCCTGCCAGGATCAGCTCTTCAAGGCCCTGCGGCAGCAAGGGATGCGCGTCACCCCCCAGCGCGAAATCATCCTCACGGTCCTGCATGACTTCGCAGACCATGCGACCGCCGACGAAATCTTCCGCCGCGTCCAGGCGCAGAGCGGCGCCATCGACATCTCTACCGTCTATCGCACGCTCGAACTGCTCGGGGACATGAAGATGCTCGCCGTGGTCGACGCGCCCGACGGCCAGCGGCGCTACGCGCTCAAACACACCCACGACGAGCACGCCCACCTCGTCTGCAGCGAGTGTGGCGGCGTGATGGAGGTCGACCCGCAGCCCCTCCGCGAGCTTGCCCGCGCCCTCCGCCAGCAGCACGGCTTCGCCCTCGCCATCGACCATGTAACGCTCACGGGCCACTGTCCCGCCTGCTGCCCGTAACTCTTCCGGCAGTGCGCATCCGCGCGCCAGCTCGCGACGCGCTCTCCCTGCCATGCGTGTATTCGTGTTGCGCCCGCAGGCGCGCATTCGTGGTCGGCCGCGTCTTCGCCCAATGACTCCTTTGTGTTACAATACTCACGCCATCACCACAAGGAGCGATGTATGCTCGACTTCTTTACAACCGCCCTGAAGACCCTCGACCCAGACGTCTACGACCTGATCGGCTACGAGGCCGAACGCCAGGCGCGCAAGATCATCATGATCCCGTCCGAGAGCCAGGCGCCCGAAGCGGTGCGCGAAGCCCTCGGCTCCGTCTTTCAGAACATCTACGCCGAGGGCTATCCCAACCCCGACACCCACGGCCTCTCCCAGAGCGAAATCCTGGACTACGAGGTTCAGCTCGCGCGCTATCGCCGCTTCGGCGACGATCGCTATTACAAGGGCGTTGAATACGCCGACGTGGTCGAAGCCCTCGCCCGCCAGCGCGCGGCCGAAGCCTTCGCCGCCAATGGCGTCTCCGCCAGAGACATCTGGGCCAACGTCCAGCCCCTCTCCGGCTCGCCCGCCAACAGCGCCATCTACGCCGCGCTCGTCCCCGTCGGCGCCACTGTCATGGGCATGGACCTGCTCCACGGCGGCCATCTCACCCACGGCAGCCCCGCCAACCGCTCCGGCAAGCTCTACAAAATCGTCTCCTACGGCATCGACCCCCATACCGAACGCCTCAACTACGAGGAGATCGAGCGCCTCGCGCGCGAGCACAAGCCGAAGATGATCATCGCCGGCTACACCTCCTACCCGTGGATGCCGGATTGGGCGCGCTTCCGCAAGATCGCGGACGCGGTCGGCGCCTACCTGCTGGCCGACATCTCCCACATCGCGGGCATGGTTGCCGCCGGCGTCGTGCCCAGCCCGGTCGGCCACGCGCACGTCATCTCCTTCACCACGCACAAGACGCTTTACGGCCCGCGCGGCGCAACCATCCTCACCACCGACAAGGCTCTCGCGGCGAAGATCGACTCCGCCGTCTTCCCCGGCGAGCAGGGCGGCCCCCACGTCAACGCGATGGCCGGCATGGCCGTCGCCTTCAAGCTGGCCGCGGGCGAGCCTTTCCGCAATCTCCAGGCCCAGGTCGTCGCCAACGCAAAGCACCTCGCCGCCGAGCTTCAGCGCCTCGGCCTTCGCATCCCCTACGGCGGCGCCGACACCCATCTGCTCCTCGTCGACACAAAGAGCGTCCGCGCCCCGAGCGGCGTCAGCCCGGACAGGAAGAAGGGCACGCCCCTTATGGGCGACGTAGCCGCCAACATCCTCGACCTCGCCGGCGTCGTCTGCAACCGCAACACCATCCCCGGCGACAAGAGCGCCCGCACCCCTTCCGGCATCCGCCTCGGCACGCCGTGGATCACGCAGCGCGGCTTCAAGGAACCGGAGGTCACGCGCCTCGCGGAAATCATCGCCTCGGTGCTCAAGGGCTGCCAGCCGCACGCGTTCGCCGGCCGCCGCGGCCCCGTCTACTCCGCGCGCATCCCCTTCGACGTGTTGGAGAACGCCAAGCGCGACGTGGTCGAGCTTGCCTGCTGCCTCGACCTCCCGGCCGACTACAAGCCCTCCGGCTACCCGCACCACTACTTTATGTACAAGGCGACGAAAGATCCCGGCGGCGAGTGGGACGTCATCGAAATCGAAGGCCCTCACGCCCGCGGCTTCTGCAACGTCACCATGTCGAACGACGTCTACGCGCTCGGCCCCGGCGACACCCAGCCCACCTGGCTCGTCCACCCCGACGGCACTCTGCTCACCGAGGCCGTGCTCCGCCGCGTGGGCGAAGCCACGACCCGTCTCCATCTGCTCGTGCCCAAGGCGAAGGAAGCCCGCGCCGCCCACTGGCTGCGCAGCCTCTCCGACGGCTACATCGCGGTCGACGACGCGGACGAGTTCATCCGCGTCCCCGGCCCCGTCGTCATCCGCCGCCTGCCTCACGAGCTTGCCGACGAGTGGCCCCAGCGCCCGCCGCAGGAAGCCGACTTCGCCGCGGGACAGGTCGGCTTCGCCTACCACAAGCCCTACTGGGTCGGCCACCGCCACTGCCCCTGCCCCACGCCCGACGAGAACCCGGACCTCTGCCCGCTGCCGCCTTTCCAGTGGGAGCCCGCCGCATCCAACGGCCTCAAGCGGACCGCGCTGTACGAGGACCACAAGAAGCTCGGCGCCAAGATCGTGCCCTTCGCGGGCTACGAGATGCCCGTGCAGTACTCCGGCGTAATGGACGAGCACCTCGCCGTCCGCAACGACGCCGGCCTGTTCGACGTCAGCCACATGGGCCTCTTCGAGTTCCGCGGCGAAAACGTCCATCTCTTCCTGCACACGATTGCCACCAACGACATCACCCTGCTCGGCGTGGGCGATTCGCAGTACAGCTTCCTCCTCGCGCCCGACGGCAGCGTCGTCGACGACATCTGGGTCTACCGCCTTGAGCGCGAGCGCTACTGGATGGTCGTCAACGCCTCGAACAACGACAAGGACTACGCCTGGATCAAGGCAGTCTGCGACAACGCCGTGCGCATCAACGCCGACCGGCCCTGGGTGCGCGCGCTGGGCACGGAAAAGGTCGAGATGTTCGACCTCCGCGACCCCGCCCGCGGCGACGATCAGCGCGTCCAGCTCGCGCTGCAAGGCCCGAAGTCACGCGACATCCTGCTCTCCATGCTGCCCGCCGACGATCCCTTCCGTCAGGCGCTTCTTGACATGAAGCGCAATCACATCGTTCACGGCATCTGGATGGGCTACGACCTGTGGCTCTCGCGCACCGGCTACACCGGCGAACCCATGGCCTTCGAGATCTTCGCCCACCCGCGCGACCTGCACGGTCTCTGGGTCGCGCTGCTCGAAGCGGGCAAGCCCTTCGGCCTCAAGCCTTGCGGCCTCGCCTCGCGCGACAGCCTGCGCATCGAGGCCGGCCTCCCGCTTTACGGCCACGAGCTCGCCGGCCCGCTCGACCTCAACCCCGCCGACGCCGGCTTCGCGCCCTACGTCAAAATCTACAAGGCGCACTTCATCGGCAAGGACGCCTACCTCGCCCACGAAGCCCAGCGGCAGGCCCGCATGGTCCGCTTCCAGCTCAACGAGGAACGCGCCCCCCTGCTCGCCCAGGGCGACGTCATCGTCAATCGCAAGGGCCGCGTCGTCGGCTGGGTCACCAGTTGCTCGATCGACTCGAACGGCCGCCTCGTCGGCCTGGGCTTTGTCCAGGAGCCGAACCACGAGCGCGGCGCCGTGCTCGGTGTCTACCGCGCCGGCAAAGACTCGTGGGAGACTCAACCGTTGCAGGCGCTGAGCTTCGGCGACCGCATCATGCTGCCGGAGGACATCACGGTCCTCCCCCGCTTCCTGAACAAACAATAGGACGCCCCAGACGCGCCCAAATTTGCGCCTTTTGCCGCAAAGTCGCAGCCGGCGTCGTTTAGGTGGGTGTACACGCGAACCGCTTGCGGCGGACAACGAAGTCCGCCGCCGCCCGACGGGACACGAACGCCGCCATGAACGCAAACGATGACAGCACTGCATCCGACGGTGATGCCCCTCCGGGGTCTGGCGCGGCACGCTCGCCGCTAGGCGCGCTGACCCACGCAATCGACAATGTTCTCGCTCTGCTCGCAGAGGCGCAGGCAGAAGCCGACAAGGCAGGTCCCGGAGCTGCCCCGCGCCTCCTCGCCGCCTATCGCGATCGCTTCCACGCCGCCATGTCGGCCTTCATTGACGCGCTGGCCGACGCGCTCGACCGTGCGCCCGCCACGCTGGCCGCTGCCTCACCCGACAACCCCATCGCGCCCCTGATCGCCAAAGCGCGTGACCTCCCCCTCTTCCGCCGCGCCCAGGATACCCTCGCCAACACCGACGACGCGCGCGAGCTCCAGCGCGTGTTGCTCAACGGTCGCGGCGCCGGGTTCGACTTCCCCTCCCTCCTGCTGGAAGATTACTTCCGGGAAACCGTCTTCGTGCGCACGTTCCGCAGCCGGGTCACTCTGTTCGGTGAGATGCTGCGCGACGAAGTGCTTGCTCGCCTGTCCGGCGGTCGAAAGGAGGTTCGCCTCCTCAACCTGCGCTGCGGCGGCCTCCTCGAGCTCGGCCCCCTGCTGGCGCATCCCGTCTGCGCGGCCGGCGCCGTAATCACCTTCGTCGACGAAAGCACGTCCGCTTTGCGGCTGGCCCGCCAAAACGTGGAGCGCAAACTCGCGCTGCCGCCCCGCTTCGTCCGGGCAGACCCGCTCACCTTGAGCGATTCCCTCAACCGCCCGCACCAGCCCTTCGACCTCGTGGTGACATTCAGCCAGTTCGACGTCCTCCCTTTGCCGGCAGCCCTGACTTTCGCCCGCGGCGCTTACTTGATGCTTGCGCCCGGCGGCGCGCTGGCCGCCAGCGGTTACTCGCCCGACGTCCCGCGCGGCGAGCGCGCGCTGGCGCTCGGCTTGCTCGGCGCCCGGGTCAACTGCTGGGCCGAGGCCGACTGGAGCAAGCTGCTCGGACAAGCAGCATTTGACCGCGAGAGCGCGCGCTTCCAAAGACGTCCTCCAGCCGCGCTCGCGATCCTTGCCCAACGCGCCTGAGTGCGCCTGACAAAACCGGCGTTGCGCGTTCGCCCCGACAAGTTCTGTCAGGCGCTCCAAAGCGCGGGCCATCGCTGCGGCAAAGTTCCCGCCCACAAGGGGGCGAAGGGAGAGGAATGCGCATGACGAATGCTGATCCAGGGAACGAAGAGGTCGGGGCCGACCTACAACCCATCGCCGACCGCCTGGCGGCTGTAGCCGACTTGGTCCGCGCCATCGGGGAAGAGGCGGGCGTAGGGGTGCTCCGCGGCGCAGAAGCGGCGATTGAACGCCACCGGCACGCCATTTACGCCGCTATGGAAACCCTCGGCCTGGCGATTCATGAATTCGCCAGGTCCAACCCGCCCGCCGAGCGCCTCATCGAAGGGCAGCGGCTCGTGGTGGAACGGCTCTATGCGGTTTCCCTCTCCAGCCCGACGACAAGCTTTGTGGCGAGTGACAAGCGTCGCCGGCCGTCGTACCACGAGATCGTCGAGCACGTTCGCGCAAACCGCGCCGCGGGCGCCGACCTCGCAGCGCGCATCATGGACGATTACCACGCGCACACCCGGCTGGGCGAGGCGTACCGCAACTGGCTGAGCCTGGTGCGGACGCGGCTGGTGGACGCGGTCACGCACGCGCTCGCGAGCGGCGAGCGCCGCCTTACCTTCGTTAGCCTGCAATTTGTGGGCGGCCACGATCTGCTGCCGCTGGCCGAGTTGATGGCGCAGGGCGAGGACTGCCGGCTCATCTGCCTTGACGCGAACGCGGAGGCAGTGCGCTCCGCCGAACAGACATTGCGGCCCGCCTTCGGGCGCAACGTCCACTTCCGCAAAGCAGAACCGGCGCGCTGGCTGGAAGGACCTGACTGCCCGCCCGCGTCCGTGAGCATTGTCTACGCCGAGTCGCTCATGCAGCGGCTTTCGGACAAACGCTTCCTGCGGCTTCTGCAGAACGCGCACCGCGCGCTGCGGCCCGGCGGCGTGCTGCTGCTGGGCGCATCTCCCGGCGAGCCGCCGGTCGCCGAGCAGATGCTCCGCGAGTGGTTGCTCATGGTGGACTGGCAGTTTCGAAGCGAGGACCAGATCCGCGCCCTGTTCGCCCGCTCACCCTTCGGCGCAGACAGCCTCGCGTTCGAATATGAGCCGCTGGGGATCAATGCGTTGGTCCGCGCAGAGAAGGACTACTAACCCCACAGGTCCGTGCTGAGGTGCTTAAGCCCGGAATCGTTAACTCCCCGCCGACTGAAAACGCACAAGCCGCAGAGCGTTCCGGGTTCACAGAGGAGCCTCTGAGATCTCTGCGACCTCTGAGGCAAGGGCATTCCGCCCTGCAATAAGTTCAGTCCGCCGACGCGTCCACGCGCCGCGGCGCGGGCCTGCGCAGGTCGGTCCACCGCTCATCCGGGAACCGCGTCGTGGGAAACGAAAAGTGCGCCTGCCGGAAGCGCCACTCGCCCCCCTCCCGCGCCAGCACCGCGCTGAAGCGAATCGGCCACACATAATGCTCCCCGCGGTGCGCCTCGGCCAGCGCCAGCGTCGCCCACATCAGCATATTCTTCAGCCGGCCCTCATCGTCTCCCGGTTCGTCCAGCACTTCCTTCGCGTGCTTCACCGCCCCGCGCAGGTTCTCCGCCACCTCATAGGTCGTCGCGACCGTGCCCGTCGTCGTCAGCCACGCCACGTCGCCCACCGCGTGAATCAGGGCGCCGTCCACATCGAATCGCACGTCGCCCCACCCCTCCCAGTCGCTCCTCGTTAGCTCGCGCACCTTGGCATGCCCGTCGCACCACTCGTCCGTGCCGGGTGTGATCGCGCCCGTCCCAACCACTTCCACGTCGCCATCGCGCGTGAACAAGGCCATGCACGCATCTAAGTTCTTGGGATCGCGCGCCGTGTAATAATCCTGGTACTGCTGAAACACCCGCCGCACCTCAGAACAAGCATCTGACACGGTCACCCTCTCTCCTTCTGCCCTCGGCCTGAATCGGACTGATTCGCCATCCCGCAAGCGGGCGTAGCGCAATTCTCAGTCGTAGCCTAACCCGCCAGCCACATCCGCGCGCTCTCGATCTGCTCTGGCTCGCCGATGAGTCCGATCCGATCGCCTGCGAGGAACCGCAAAGACGACTTCGGATTCGCGATGATATCCCTGTCGCGGATCAGCGCGACGACCGACGCGCCGGTCCGGTCACGGACATTCGACTCGCGCAGCGTCTGCCCGACAAGCGGATTCCCGTCATGCAGCGCCAGCCAGATGATCTCAATGCCGGTCGTGGCGGCGACCATATCGCGCAAGGTGCGACGTTCGTCGCTTGAGGTCGTTTCCACATCGTACGCGTCCCGCCGCACCGCCTCCGCATACTCATGCACCTCGCGCAGCGGGTAGCCCAACTGCAAAAGCGTGTCGTACACCATTTCGAGCCCGCCCTCGAACTCAGGGTGGACGACATCGTTGGCGCCTAGCTCTCTGAGATGATGCACGCCACCCTCGGTAGCCGCGCGCGCCACGACCGGCAGGTTCGGGCCCAGGCTGCGGGCCGACGCGACGATCACCGCGGCAGAACTCTCGTCGGGCACCGTCACGACCAGCGCGCGCGCCGCGTCGAGCCGCGCATTCGCGATCACCTCGGAATTCGCCGCATCACCGTACAGCGTTGGGATGCCCGCCGCATTCAACGCCTCGACCCTCTCTACATCGGTCTCGACAACCAGTTGCGGCACTTCCAGCGCGCGTAGCACCTCGACCAGGTGCTTTCCGATTCGGCCGAAGCCCACCACGACCACATGCCCCTGCAGCTTGCGCTCATCCAGTTCCGGCAGTTGCGTTCCCGCGGTGAGACGCCTCTTCCGGAACCACGGGAGGCGTTCGATGACCGGGTCCAGCCTGGGCAGCAGCCTGTACATGAACGGATTGATCGTAATCGAGATCAGCGCGGCCGCGAGGATCAGCGAATACTGTTCGAACGAGAGCAAATTGAGCGACACCCCGGCCTGGCCGAGGATGAACGAAAACTCGCCGATCTGGCTCAACCCGACGGCTACCACCAGGAATGTGCGCGCCGGCTTCGGCAGCAGCAGCCCCAACGAGAGCACAATGATGAACTTGCCGATGACGACCACAGACGTTAACGCGATCACCTGCCCGAGATTCGCCCACAGGAACGCCGGGTTGACAAGCATGCCGATGGAAACGAAGAACAGCACCGAGAAGATCTCCCGGAACGCGAACACGTCCGCGTCGACCTGGTGGCTCCACGGCGACTGGTTGATGATCGCGCCGGCAACGAACGCGCCCAGCGCCAGGGACACGCCGAACAGCTCAGCCGCGCCCATCGCCGTGCCCAGCGTGATCGCAAATGTTGCCAGGATGAAGAGTTCCCTGGACCGCGTCCGCGCGATCCGCTCCAGCAGCCACGGAATCAGTCGCGCGCCCGCGAAGAACATGATGAACACAAACGCGGCCGCCTTAAGCAGCGTGATCGCCACGCTCGACCACTCGAAGCCGGCCGAATCGAAGTTCAGGACGGGCATGACGACCAGAATGAGGACGGAGAGGATATCTTCCATCACAAGCCAGCCGACCGCGGCCTGCCCGTGCGGAGTGTTCAGCAGCGAGTTATCCATCAGCCCGCGTAACAGGACGACCGTGCTCGCGACGGAGATCGCCAGACCGAGGATGATGCCCGCCGAGACCGACCACCCCCACAGCTGGGTCAGCCCAAAGCCGAGCAGCGTCGCCAGCGCCGTCTGGATCAGCGCGCCGGGGATCGCGATATCGCGCACCCGGAACAAATCGGAGAAAGAGAAGTGCAACCCCACGCCGAACATGAGGAAAATCACGCCGAGTTCGGCCAGTTGCTGGATTGTCTCGACGTCGCCAACATAGCCCGGTGTGAAAGGACCTATCAAAATGCCCGCCAGCAGGTAGCCAACGATGGTTGGCAAACCCACCCGGCGGGCAATCATGCCCCCAAGGAACGCAACGACAAGCGCGAAGGTGATGTTAATCAGAATTGGCAAATCATGCATGTGCGCCTCTCGGAATGCCGTCTCCACGCCACGGAAGTCGCTGCCCGCAATTGCAGCTGTTGGAAGACCTTAACGCAGACACGTTTGCGCCGGTCACCCCAACCGCGCAACAAGCTGCGCCAGTACAGCAATGCGCGCGCGTGCCCCCTGGCTCGCGCTCACCCCCGCCGCTCCAGCACCCCCGTGTCCTCCCCGAACCGCGCCAGCACCGCCAGCACCTCCGCCCGCGTCGGCACGTTCAGCCCCGTGCCCCGCTTCTGCACCTTCGCCGCGCCGATCGCGTTCGCCAGCACCCCCAGCGACGCCAGCGGCAGCCCGCTCAGGTAACCGAAGATCACCCCCGCCGCCAGGCTGTCCCCTGCGCCCGTCGCATCCACGGCCTGCACCGGATACCCCGCCGCGATCTCGAACTGCTCCGCGGTCACCAGCAGGCACCCCGCCACATCCCGCTTCACCACCGCCAGCTTCGCGCCGTTCGCAATAAACGCCTGCCCCGCGGCCAGCGCGTCTGCCGCGCCCGTCAGCCGCATCGCTTCCTTCTCGTTCGCCAGCACCACGTGCGCCAGCCGCGCCACCTGCTTGTGCCACTCGTTGTCAACCGCCGGGTTCCCCGGTCCCGGATCAAAAAAGCTCGGCGCCCCCGCCGCGGCCGCCTCCTGAAACGCCTCCAGCACCAGGTTGCCCACGCCCTCGTTCTCCGCCCAGCCGTCCGCAAACACCGCGCACGCCCCGCGCACGCTGGCCCGCCACCCCTCCGGCAGCGACCCCAGCCGCAGTTCCCCGCGATACCCCAGGTACGCCGGCTCCCCGCCCCGGTCCACGATCACGCCCGCCACCGGCGTCCTCACCGCCGGGCTCACCACCACCTGCCCGCAGTCGATCCCCTCGCCCTGCAACCCCTCCAGCACCGCCTCGCCGAACGCGTCGTAGCCTAGCTCGCCCAGGCACATCACCGGCAACCCGAGCCGCGCGGCCATAATCGCCGTGTTGCACGCGCCGCCCGGCCCAAGCTGCAAATAGGTCACCGGCGTCAGGTCGGTCGCGTTCACCGGAAAAGCCGGAATATGCATCGCCAGATCGGCAATCAAATCCGCGACGACGACAAGGGGAGCGGTCATCGAACCTCCTCAACGCTAGGCCGACCGACTTAACAGGATTGACAGGATTCTTCAGGATGCCCAGGATTCCAGCAATCCGTCCCGAAAGCAACAATCCCGTCAATCCTTTCCCAAGAGCAACAATCCCGTAATCCTGTCCCAAGAGGGACAATCCCGTCAATCCTGAAAAATCCTGTCAATCCTGTGCCAAGAGCAACAATCCCGTAATCCTGTCCCGAAAGCAACAATCCCGTCAATCCTGTCCTACAAACAACCGGCCTGTTAGGCGATCATCACTCGCGCGCCACCAACTCCTCGACAAATTCCTCCGGCGTCAGCGGCGTCGCGCTCATCCCAACCGCCAGCGCCAGCCGCGCCACCTGCGGCGGCTCGACCTCTGCCGCTCGCAAAACGTCCGTCTGCGCCAGCACCTCGCGCGTCCGCCCGTCCGCGATCACGCGCCCCTTCGCCATCACGATCACCCGGTCAAAGTTCTCGGCGGCAAAGTCAATATCATGCGTAATCGTCACAACTGTCCGGCGCTCGCCCTTTAGCCGCGCCGCAATCGCCGCGATGGCCGCGATCCCGCGGCCGTCCTGCCCCGTCGTCGGCTCGTCCAGCACCACCACCGGCGTGCGCATCGCCAGCACCGCGGCCAGCGCCAGCAATTTGCGCTGCGACAGGTGCAGATCATACGGGTGTTTGTCCGCCTCCCCCAGCAGCCCCACCGCGTCCAGCGCCTCCCGTCCGGCCGCCTCCGCCTCGTCCGCCGTCCGCCCCAGGTTCTTCGGCCCGAAACAGGCCTCCTTCATGACGGTGCGCTCAAAGAGTTGGTCGTCCGGGTTCTGGAACACGTACCCCACCCGCGAGGCCAGTTTCGCCACCGTGTAGTTCCGCGTGTCCCACTCGCCCACGCTCACCGTCCCGCCCGTCGGCTTGAGCAGGCCGTTGAAATGCTTCACCAGCGTCGTCTTCCCCGCGCCATTCTCGCCCACAATCGCGACCGCCTCGCCCGAACCAATCGTCAGCGTCACCCCCTCCAGCGCGGTGACGCCGCTCGGGTACGTGAAGGTCAGGTCCGTGACAGTGATATTCATGCGCCCTCGCGCTGCCGCCCGCCGAAGAACTCGCGCGCCTCGTCCAGTGTCACTGGCAGCGGCCCGTCCCGCTTCACCACGCCCTGCGTCGCGGCCAGCCGCGCCGCCAGCGTGTACCGCGTAGGCATCAGCCCGAGTTCCTCCGCCGAGGCATCCGCAAGCACCTCGCGCGGGGTCCCGTCCGCAGCAACCCGCCCCCCGCGCAGCGCAATTACCCGATCCGCGTGCGCCGCGATCCACTCCAGCTTGTGCTCCGCCAGGATCACCGTTGCGCCTTCGCCCGTCAGCGCATCCAGCGTCTCGAACACCTCGCGCGCCCCCACCGGGTCAAGCTGCGAGGTCGGCTCGTCGAGCACCAACACCTTCGGCCGCAGCACAATCACCGACGCGATCGCCACCCGCTGCTGCTGCCCGCCCGACAGCGCATACGGCGAGCGGTCCGCCAATTCAGTCAGGCCCGTCAGCCGCAGCGCCTCGTCCACCCGCGCCACCATCTCGTCGCGCGGCCGTCCCAGGTTCTCCAGACCGAACGCCAGTTCCTCCCGCACGGTGAACCGCGCGCCCGTGATCTGGTTGAACGGGTTCGCGAAAACCAGCCCCACCTCGCCCGCCAGCTCTGCCACAGGCGTCTTGCATAGGTCGCGCCCCGCCACCGAAAGCGAGCCTTTCACGTCGCCACGGTAGAAGTCCGGGATAAAGCCCGACAGCGCATAACAGAGGGTCGACTTGCCCGCGCCGTTCGCGCCGACCACGCCGACGAACTGCCCCGGGGCAATCTCGAGGTTGATGTCGATGAGCGCGGGCCGCGGCGCGGCCGGGTACGTGTAGGTGAAGTCGCGGACCGCGATCATGCCGCCCGCCTCAGCCAGATGCCCAGCGCGACCACCGCGATCATCCCGAGAAGGAGCAGCCACCGCCCCGCTCTCTGCGCGCTCGTGTCGCGCAGCGTCAGCAGGCTCGTCTTCGGCCCCGACCGCGAAAACGCCCGCGCGTCCAGCGCCATAGCCCGCTCCTCGATGTCGATGATGCTCCCCAGCACCAGCGGCACGACCAGCGGCAGCAGCGCCGCCACGCGCCGGCCGACGCTCCCCTCGGTCTCCAGCCCCCGCGCCCGCTGCGCGTCCAGGATCGTCCTCGCCTTTGCCTGAAAGCGCGGCGCGATCTGGATCGTCGCCAGCACAATGTAGGTCAGCGTCTTCGGCGCGCCCCGCTGATCCAGCGCGATCATCAGCGCGTCCGGCCGCGTCGTCAGCGACAGCAGCAGAAAGCTACTCACCACCGTCAACACGCGGCCCGTGCTCTGCGCCGCGAACCACAGCCCCTCGCGCTTAAGCGAGAGCGGCCCCAGCTCGACCACAGGCGTCCCGCCGGTCCAAAACAACCCCTGGATCAGAAACACCGAGATGGCAAACGGCAAGGCAATCTTCACCGCGGTCGACAGCAGGTTCGGCAGCACCTGTCCCAGCGCAGCCAGCGGCAGAATGAGGAGCAGGAACACGACGTACGGCCCCCACGGCCCCGGCAGCGCCAGCCCCGCCACGAGGCAAAACACCACCAGAGCCAGCATCGTCAGCGGATGCAGGCGGTGCAGCGCGCTCGCGCGCGGTGTATACAGGCTAAACGCGTTCGTCATAGGGCCTGACAGCCACAGAGGTCACGGAGTTTGCAGCGCGAACCTTCGAAGCCGCAAGCTCCCTCTGTCTCCTCTGCGCCCTCTGTGGCAGACAAAATCACTTCGGCAGATACTCCGCATTCGGGAACCGCACCCGCAGCCGCAGCGGCAGCGCCCGCACGATCAGCCACACGATGACGAACGTCGCCAGCTTGTCCAGCGGGTCCGAGACGATGCCCTGCCCGAACGTCGCCTGCATGATCCCCGCGCCCGACGCGCGCAGCGCGGCCACGATGAGGTCCGTGCCCGCGCCCGTCACCCCGCCGAACACGATCGCCGACGTCGGCGCCGAGATGATCGCGGCCACCACGCCCGTGATCAGGCCGCCGAGCGCCCACATCCAGATCGTCCGCGCCCAGCCCAGCCGCGCAAAAATGCCCGCCATCAAACCAATCACCGCAGCCACGTAGAAGAAGGGCGTGTACTGCGGGTTAAGTCCCGATACGCCCCAGATAATGTTGGTCAACCCGCCGGTAATCAGCCCCGCGATCGGCCCTGCCAGCAGACCGACCAGCACCGTGCCGATCGAGTCCAGGTAGACTGGCAGTTTCAGGAGGACGATGATCTGCCCGATCGCGATGTTAATCGCAATGGCAACCGGAATAAGGGCAAGGGTCAGGGTATTGAAGCTGCGCTGCATGCGATTCCTCCACATGAACTAAAAGGCGGTTAGCGCGCGCATTGTAGGACAAACGCGCGCCCCTGTCCAGTGACGATTGCCGCATTTCTTAAGGCGCGCGCGATCCCCTCGCGCACTAGCTCATTGTCTAGTTGCCAGCCCGCCGCCCCCGCGCTATTGTCTTACTCGGTATCCTTATTACATTCGAGTGCGTTTGCTAATGTGTAATGTTGTCAAAGCTTCGTTTAACTAGGCGGCGCACCCGCGTGCGTCGGCATCAGTGTTCCGCGCGCGAGACCGGCGCGGAACTTCCTCTCTTGTCCCATTAGGAGGGAATCCCCACGATGAAGAGAAGGCTCATCCCGATCGCGACGCTCGCGATTCTGCTGGTGGTGCTGGCATCAGTCGCTCTGGTGTCCGCCGCGCCCCCCGCAGCGACGCGCGCCGCGCAGTCCCCTTCCGCTCTGGAAGGCGTACGCTGGATCCTGGTGTCCTACCGGGACAAGGCGGGTGATTTGGCCGACGCGCTCCCCGACGCGCCCACCACGGCAGAGTTCGCCGCCGGTAAGGTCGGAGGCTCCGCGGGCTGCAACAACTACACGGCATCGTACACGGTCGACGGCGAAAAGCTGACCATTGATCAGGCCGCCTCCACCATGATGATGTGCGAACAGGAGATCATGGATCAGGAGATGGCCTTCCTGACCAACCTTCAGGCCGTCGCAGAATACGCCGTAGACGCCGCTCAGTTGACGCTGTTTGATGACCTCGGCGCGCCGGTCCTCGTCTTCAACGCCGAGCAGCCCCGCTCGATCGTCGGCGCCTGGGTCATGACCTCCTACAACAATGGCAGGGGCGGCTTCCAGTCCGCTCTGGCCGACGTGCAGGTGACCGCGGTCTTTGATGCGGAAGGCAAACTGACGGGCAACGCCGGCTGCAACAACTACAACGCTTCCTACACGGTGGACGGCGACAAGATCGACATCGGACCGGCCATCACCACCCGCATGTCCTGCGCGCCCGACATCATGACGCAGGAAGCCGCCTACCTCAAGGCGCTCGAAGCCTCCGCGGTCTTCGCCATTCAGGGCGACGAGCTCGTCCTGCGCGACGACAAGGGCGCGGCTCAAGTCGGCTATCTGGCCGACAAGGCCGACGAAGCCGCGGCCGGCCTCGACGGCACTGCGTGGCAGATGACGGCCTACAACAACGGCCGCGGTGGCGTGCAGACCCCGCTGCCCGACGTGGCGGTCACCGCCATCTTCGCAGAGGGCCGAGTCGCCGGCAATGCCGGGTGCAACAATTACAGCGCCTCCTTCGAAGAGGACGGCAATAACATCAAGATCGGCCCGCCCATCAGCACAATGATGGCTTGCGAGCAGAAGATCATGCAGCAGGAAGCCGCCTACCTTAAGGCCCTCCCCCTGTCTGTAACAACGACGATGGAAAGCGACGAGCTCGTCCTGCGCGACGCGACTGGCGCCGTCCAGGTCCGCTATGTAGCCACCGAACTGCCGGAAGCCCCCGCGGCCGCTGCGCCCGCCGCAACCGCACCTGCGCCCGCCGCGTCCGGCGAAGAACCGGTCAACCTGGCCCCGCGCGGCGTTCCGGGCCTGTACCTGACCCTGCGCCCCATGGCCGATGGCCCGGTGCAGCTTGTCGCGCTCGCCCTCGGCTCGGATGGCAAGGCCGAGTTCCGCCGCGAGGCCGGCGAAGATAAGGCTCCCATCGTCGAGACCGGCGCATGGGTCGAAAACGCGGATGGCACGGTGACGGTGACGCTCGCCGACAGGGACGGCAAGCCGCTCGCCACCCCGCAGGCGCTTAAGTTCCAGCGTGACGGTTCCTACCTCACCCTCGTCGACTACGACAAAGCCATCTGGGGCGAGCAGGGCTTGAAGCTTAACCGGGCCGCCGACGTCGCGCGCAAGGTGCGCGCTTCGCTCGTCACGCTCGACTTCACCACCGGCCTGGCCCTTGACCCCACCTTCATCAGTGTCAGCGCGGGCGGCGAAATTGACGCCGGCCTGCTCTCGCCCGACTGCAAGGGCTACATCAACCGGCAGCCCGTTGCCACCGTCAAGTACGGCGGCGGCGCGCCCCAGGTGCGCACCTTCTTCTACAGCGACGGCGATCCCACACTGGTGATTCTGACGCCCGACGGCAAGCTCCTGTGCAACGACAACGCGAGCGCGCAGTTGCTCGATCCGTTTGTTGCGCTCGACAATCCGCCCGCCGGCGAATACCGCGTCTGGGTGGGCAGCAACGCGCGCAACCAGCTCATCCCGGGCATCCTTGTCTTCACCGCCAACACGTCCGTTGATCTCGGCACCTTCAAGGTTGGCGAGTTGATCAAGCGCCCGTCCATCCCGCAGGTCGTCGCCCGCCCCCTGACCTCAGCTCCCGCGGATACCGCCGCCCAGGCCGCGCCGCAGGCTGCGCCAATGGCGAAGGCATCCAAGGATAGCCTCGCCGCAGCCGCGCCGTCGCTCAAGCCGGGCGCCGCGCCGTTGACAAAGGAACTGACCGCCGAGGGCAACCTGCCGCTCTTCCGGCTGCCCGAAGCGCAGGAACGCGGTTGTGGCGGCCTGGTGACCGGCATCCCGCTCTATGCGTTCAAGTGGAGTGGCAAGACCGACAACCTGCGCGTCTCGTTCGCAGGCGATGGCGATAGCACGCTCATGATTATCGACATGAACAACCGCTCTGTGTTCTGCAACGACGACGCGACCGAAGGCGACCCCAACCCGGCGATCGACATCGAGAACCCGGCTGACGGCACGTATCTCGTCTACGTCGGTCGCATCAATCCCGAAAAGCCCGTCAAAGGTACGCTGACGGTGGCCGAGGCCCCGAAGGGAGGGACGCAATGAAAGGCTCGCTCACTGCCAGGCTCGTGTTGATCGCGCTGCTGCTGGCGACCGTCGTGGCTCTTGCGGTCAGCGGCGCACCTGCCACCGCGCAGAGCGGCAACACCTGGCGCGTTGACTCCTTCAACAATCCGAACTGGTCCGGCGCGCCGGTCGACACCCAGTTCACCAGCTTCGCGTCGTTCGACTGGGGCTACGGCTCGCCCAGCCCCTGGGTGCCCGTCGACAACTTCTCGGTGCGCTTCACCACCGACGCGTTCTTCTACGCGGGCTCCTATAACTTCTCCGTCGTCGCCGACGACGAGTTCGTCATGATCATCAACGGGCAGACCGTCTTCGACAGCCGCGGCCGCGGCCTCTCCGGCAAACCGCAGAACTTCAGCCTTTGGATGAACCAGGGCACGCAGCGGGTCGAAGTCCTCTACCGCGAGTTCACTCTCGCAGCCTACATCTTCGTCAACTGGTTGCCGGCGGGTCAGGGTCAACCTCCCCCGCCGCCCGTCCAGAACCTGCCGCCACTGCCGCCCAACCAGGCAACCGTCACGACCCAGTTCGGCAACTACACGCCGTGCCTCCAGCAGGGCATCCATCAGTCCAACTGCTTCGTCTCTGACGGCCAGTGGAACTCGCCGAACCTCGGCTCGATCCAGATGGAGCCGCAGATTCGCTCATGGGTAAACTGCTCGCCCGCCGACGAATCGCGCGACTTCTACGTCGATCCGCAGAACCCGTCGCGCCGGTTCAAGTGCTCCAAGACCCTGGCGGGCTGGTTCCCGGCTGACTAAATGTCACCGGGCTGACGCAATGAGAGGGACGGGCCTCCGTCCCTCTCATTGCGCCCTTGACACCAACCGCTTCCCCCGCTATCCTCATGCCCCATACCCGAAACCAGAGCGGGAGGGGCGCTATGTTGTCTGAACAAGATCACGTTAATCTCGTTGTCCGCTTCAACGACGCGCTCAACGCGCGCGATCTGGACGCCATGATGACCCTCGTGACGCCCGATTCCGTCTTCGAGAACACGCATCCCCCGCCCGACGGCGCCCGCTACGAAGGGCAGGCCGCCGTCCGCGAATTCTGGGAGCGCTTCTTCGTCGGCGCCTCCGAAACCCGCATCGAAGCCGAGGAAATCTTCGCCACCGGCGACCGCGTCGTAATGCGCTGGAACTACACCTGGCGCGGCCCCTTGGGCGAAACCGGTCACATTCGTGGGGTCGACCTGTACCGCATCCGCGACGGGCTGATCGCCGAGAAGCTGTCCTACGTAAAGGGGTGACCCCAGTCTCTCAGAATGGCGCGACCGCCAACCGACCGTACGCGACCGCGAGGGCGATCAACGCAAGGATGACGCCGACGAAAGGCTTCGGCTTCTCCTGGCATCGCAGGTGCAGCGCCACGCCTGCAAGCATAAACACCGCAGTCAAGCCCGCGGCCCACACCACCGCGCTCCCCGGCAGCCCGAGCAGCGGCGCAACCGTCAAGGCCAGCGCCGCAAGCAGCGCGGCCAGCGCAATAACCCACAGCAGCGGCCGCGCCAGCGTCCCGAAACGCGCCTGCCCCCGTTCCAGTTTCGTCGCCTCCGGGCGGATGCCGTGCGAAAACGTCACGGTGATCAGCTTGATTGCCAGCGCGATCTGGCCGGCCCACAAAAGCCAGTGAATCACTTCTCTCTCCCCTGATAAACCCGATTTCGCGTCTGCCGTCTTGTGACAAGAATAACACATCCCTACGGGTTATCCTGACGCGCCCCCGCCCGCCGGCTGACCGAACGACCTCCTCGCTCCCTATTTCGTCTCCTTCTTCCCTTGTGGTATCGTACCCCGCAGAGGGGTGAGCCAATGACCGAGGAGCGCTCAGCGCCGGCGGGCGCAACCGCGCAGGACGCGCCTGCGCAAGCCGAAATTGACCGCATCGTCCTCGCCGCGCTCGCGGAAGACATCGGCGACGGCGACATCACCACGTTAAGCACGATCCCCGAGGAACTGCGGCTCACCGGCCGCTTCCTCGCGAAGGAGTCCGGCGTCGTGGCCGGCATCCAGCTCGTCTGGCGCGCATTCGCGCTGCTCGACCCCCGCGTCGAAGTGCTCGTCCTCATCGGCGACGGGCTCTGCGTCGAGCGCGGCCAGGTGATCGCTCAGGTCTCCGGCCCCGGCCGCGCGATTCTCACCGGCGAACGCGTCGCGCTCAACTTCCTCCAGCGCATGTCCGGCATCGCCACCGCAACGCGCGCCTACGTCGACGCGGTTGCCGGCGCCCAGGCCACCATTCTCGACACGCGCAAGACCGTCCCCGGCCTGCGCGCGCTCGACAAGTGGGCCGTGCGGCTCGGCGGCGGTTCAAACCACCGCATCGGCCTCTACGACATGGTCCTCATCAAAGACAATCATATCGCTGCGGTCGGCTCCATCACCGAAGCCGTCGAACGCGTGCGCGCAAACGATCCCCGCGGGCGCCCCATCGAAGTCGAGGTCACCACGCTCGAGCAGCTTGCCGAGGCCCTGACCCTCCCCATCGACCGCATCCTCCTCGACAACATGCCGCCCGACGTCATGCGCGAAGCCGTGCTGATGGCCGGCGGCCGCATCCCGTTGGAGGCGTCCGGCGGCATCGACGAGGCCACCGTGCGCGAGGTGGCCGAAACCGGCGTCGATTTCATTTCGGTCGGCGCGCTGACCCATTCCGTCAAGGCGATGGACATTAGTCTCGATCTCACGGATTGAAAACTCAAGATAGAAAATTCAAGATAGAAGTGAGCATTCTCCATCTTCAATCTTCAATCTTGAATCTTGAATATAGGAGAGGCGGCAAATGGCAACACTCGAACCCGTCGACCGGACCAAAATGTCCGTCGATGACATTTACCGTGAGTTGAAATACCGCATCGGGGAGTACACCCCCGACTTCGAGTTGCGCGTCAAGGCGGAACTCGCTCACGAAATCAACCGGCTCAAGCTGGAGCGCAACGCTGTCATCCTCGGCCACAACTACATGGAGCCCGCGCTCTTTCACTCCGTGCCCGACTTTGTGGGCGACTCGCTCGACCTCTCGCGCAAGGCCGCCAACACCGACAAGGACGTGATCGTCTTCTGCGGCGTCCGCTTCATGGCCGAAACCGCCAAGATCCTCAACCCGACCAAGACGGTCCTCATCCCATCCCTCAAGGCCGGCTGCTCGCTTGCGGCCAGCATCACGGCGGACGACGTTCGCGCCCTCAAAGCCCGTTTTCCCGGCATCCCCGTCGTCACCTACGTGAACACCTACGCCGACGTTAAGGCCGAGAGCGACGTCTGCTGCACCTCCGGTAACGCGGTTGCGGTCGCCAAGTCCCTCGGCGCGGACACGTTCATTTTCCTGCCCGACGAATACCTCGCCCGCAACGTCGCGCGCGAGTCGGGCAAGCGCATCATCGTCCCGCGCAAGCTGCCTGACGGCGCTCTCGTCGTGGACGACACCGGCCCCTTCGACATGGTCGGTTGGGGCGGACGCTGCGAGGTCCACGAGCAGTTCTCCGTCGCCGACATCCAGGCCGTCCGCAGTCAGTTCCCCGATGTCGTCATCCTCTCCCACCCTGAGTGCAGCCCCGAAGTCGTCGCCGCCTCTGACTTCTCCGGCAGCACCAACGCCATGATCCGCTACGTCGAGCAGACGACCGCCCCGCGTTACCTCCTGCTCACCGAATGTTCGATGGGCGAAAACGTCGCCGCCGCCAATCCCGAGAAGGAAATGCTGCGCCTGTGCAGCGTCCGCTGCCCGCACATGAACCAGATCACGCTTGAAATGACGCGCGACGCGCTGCTCAACATGCAGTACGTCACCGAGGTGCCCGAGGAAATCCGCGTCCGCGCCTACCGCGCCGTCCGCCGGATGCTCGACATCGGCTGACGCAAGCTAACCACTAAGAAGCTGTTTGAAAAGGCGTTTACCCGGCGCGCCGTCCGGCCATCAATGGCCGGGCTTCTGAACGGCGCCCCGTAAACGGGGCTGACCCGCCCTAGACAGCCGGATTTATCCGGCGCCGCGGTGTAGCCCGGCGATTGATCGCCGGGCGGTCTGCGGAAGACAGACGCCCTTTTCAAACAGCTTCTAAGAATTAACGAACCGAAGCTACACAAAGGGCTTAGTGTAGCTTCGGTTCTTTGTTTCTTGGTGGTTAGCGCTCTTGACGTCCCGGTCGTATAATGTATAATGTCTAACAACTGCCTCGCCAATAGCCTCGTCTCAGGGGTAACCCATGGTCGTCCAGCGTATGAGCCGGTCCGAAGAGGTCGAGCGGGCGCTCCTCGAGCGCCTCGAAACGCTTGCGGACGCGGACGGTCGCCTGCCAACGGAAGCCGACATCGCTAAGATGTTCGGCGTGAGCCGCGGCACGGTCCGCTCCGCCGTCGGCGCTCTCGCCACGCGCGGCCTCGTCGTCCGCCGCCAGGGCATGGGCACCTTCCTTAAGCGACTGCCTCACCTCCATAACCCGATCGACGAGGCCATCGACTTCTGCGAGGTCATTGCGCGCAACGGCCGCAAGCCCGGCCGCCGCTACCTCAAAGCGGCCGTCGAGACCCCCGCCCCTGCCATTGCGGACGCGCTCTGCCATCCTGACCAACCCGCGCTCGTCCGTCACACCGTCTTCACCGCCGACGATGACCCCGTCATCTACTGCGTCAACACCTTCCCGCTCGCCGTCGTGCCCTTGCCCCTGGCCGAGCGCGTCGTCGCCGATCCCGCCCTCTCCGAGCCGCTCTACGACTTCATGGAGCGCGAGTGCGGCGAGCGCATCGAGTACCACCGCTCCACCATCTGGCCCGCGCTCGCGGCCGACTGCGACCTGCTCGAGCCGGTCTGCCATCCGCTCGCGCCCGTCATCGTGATCGACGAGATCGGATTCTCCGCTGCGGCCCGGCCTGTTGTCCATTCGCGGGAGGTCTACCCCGACGCATTCATGCGCTTCGAGATGATCCGCCGGCGGGGGCTTCGTTCGTGAGCGCGGTCGACGCGGCCGCCCCCGCCAACCCTGGCGCGCTCACGCGCGACGAGAGGCGCCTGCTTCTCGCCATCCTGCCCACGCGCCTTCTTATCAACGCGCAGTTCCGCATCGTCTACCCCTTCCTCCCTGCCATCGCCCGCGGCCTTGGCGTCACGCTGGAGACGGCCGCGCTGCTCGTCGCCTTCCGCGCGGCGTTCGGCGCCATCAGCCCGCTCTTCGGCTACCTGGCCGACCGCGTCGGGCGTAAACCGCTGATGGTCGCCGGAGTCGTCGCGCTCACCGCGGGCGCAGCCCTCGTTGTTGCAGCGCAGACATTCGGCTTTGCGCTCATCGCGTTCGGCCTGCTCGGCATTGCGCAGTCCGCGTACGACCCCACCATGCAGGCCCACGTGGGCGACGTCGTCCCTCTCCAGCGCCGCGCCCGCGCCATGGGCATCGTCGAGCTCTCCTGGTCTGGCTCCTGGCTGATCGGCGTCCCGGCCGCCGGCTTCCTCATGGCCCGCTACGGCTGGCAGGCGCCCTTCGTCGTGATCGCCGTCCTCGGCCTGTTGTGCGTCCTGCTCACGATGACCATTCGCGAGGTTCGCCGCGCTCGCGCCGTTTCCGGTGAGCCGGGCCTTTCCCGCGCCGCGCGCGCCCTTCCGCGCCACATCCTCTTCGCCCTCGCCGCCAGCGCGCTCATCCTCCTCGCCAACGAGAGCCTCTTCCTCGTCTACGGCGCGCTCATGGAGGATCGCTACAAGCTCGCGCTCGGCGCGCTCGGGCTGGCGTCCATCGTCGTCTCTCTGGCCGAGCTCACTGGCGCCGGCGCAGTAGTCGCCTTCGTCGACCGCATCGGCCAGCGCAAAGCCCTGCTGACCGGCCTGCTGCTTAACGCGGCCTGCTTCGCGCTGCTGCCGTTCACCCTGCGCACCCTCCCGTCCGCGCTCGCCGGCATGGCCGCGGTCGCGTTCACATCCGAGTTCTCGATCGTCACATCCATCGCTTTCCTGTCCGGCCTCGCCGAGCGCTCCGCCGGCCTCGTCATGTCCATCCGCACCGCGCTCATGTGGGGCATGGTCATCGTCGCTTCCCTTGCGGCGCCGCGCCTCTGGGATGCGTTCGGATTCTGGTCCGTCGCCGCGTTTGCGGCCGTCGCGGCGACGGCCGCGATGCTTATCGTCTGGCGCGGCGTGCGCCCCGTCCCCGCCGCCGATTAACCGCGCAAGTTGACAACGTGCGCCCTATACAACACGGAAGGAGCTGTACATGCGCAGCAACTGGTTACCCGAAATCGTCAAACGCGCCCAATCCGGTCCCTACATGAAAGAGGCCGACTTCGACCTCAAGCTGACTAAGCGGATCAAAGAACTCGTCCGCGAGTACGGCATCCGCTACGACGCCAACAACCTCTGTCCGGCCGACGACGACATGGCTGACCGCGTCTGGCAGGCCGGCCTGCAGCTCTTCGTCGAGATGGGCTCTTACTGCCAGTCCACCGAGCGCTGCATCCGCTTCACCAGGGACGAAGTTCTCGAAATCCTCGCCCAGGAGCCCGGCGCCGTCACCCTCGGCATGGGCAAGGACGCGGTCGTCATGCGCCACCGCGGCGTCGAGGACCCCCAGCGCGCCATCATGCACTCCGGCCCGACCGGCCTGCCCAGCAGCGAAAAGTATCATCCCTTGATCCTGCTCTCCTGCGCGCAGGAGCCCCTTGTAGACTGCCTCGGCGCCGGCTCCGTCTCGACCTACCACGGCGAGCGCATCCTACCCGGCACCCCGCTTGAGGTGCTTGGCTCCCGCCGCGACGCCTCAGTCGCCCGCGAGGCCATCCGTATGGCCGGCCGCCCCGGCATGCACATCAACGACGTCGCCGTCTCGCTCACCTGCGCGGGCAAAATGGCCGCCTTCGACACCGACGCCGGCCTTCGCCCCTCCGACGCGATCCTCGTCTCGCAGATGGTCGAGCTCAAGACCGACTTCGACCAGCTCTCGCGCGTCGCCCATCTCTACAACATCGGCGCAGTCCGTGTCGACCTGATGACCCCCCTCCTCGGCGGCGTCGGCGGCGCAGCCCCCGGCACCGCAGTCGTCTCCGTGGCCGACCACCTTCTCGGCGCGGTGCTCTACGACGCCGACTACCACATGTTCTCCCTGACCCACCTGCATTACGTCAACAACACCGACCCGCTCGGCCTCTGGACCCAGTCCATGGTTGGCCAGGCCCTCGCGCGCAACACGAAGATCGTCTGCCTCAACGACATCTACGTGGTCTCGGGCCCCGGCGCCAAAGAACTGTTCTACGAATGCGCGGCCGGCGCGCTCGTCACCACCGTCTCCGGCTTCAACATGCAGGGCGCCGGCACCACCGGCGGCTTCTTCCCCGATCGCACCACCGGCCTCGAAGCCCGCTTCATCGCCGAAGTCTCGCGCGCGAGCCTCAACCTCACGCGGCAGGACGCGGCCCAGCTCGTCAAGGAGATTCTGCCCTGCTACCAGGCCACCATCACCAGCCCGAACCGCGGCAAGCCCTTCAACGAGGTCTACGACGTCGAAACCGTCCAGCCAACCACCGAATGGCTCGACATGTACCACGCGGTAAAGGAAGACCTGCGCCGCATCGGCCTTAAGCTGGCGTAACGAGGAGCTCAACATGACCATTTCCGAAGAACTCAAGACCCGCCTGTCGAACGCCCTGATCGACGGGGACGCCGAAATAGCCGAGGCCGCCGCAGTCGAGGCGTTGGACGGCGGCGCCGATCCCCTCGCGCTCATCAACGACGTCATGATTCCCGCGCTCACCGTCGTCGGCAACCAGTTCCAGAACGGCGAAGTCTTCCTCCCCGAGCTCATGCTCGCCGGCGACGCCGCGCAGCAGGTCTCTAAGCACGTCGAGGCGGCCATCGCCGCGCAGGGCAAGACGAGCGAGCCGAAGGGCGTCGTCGTCATCGGCACCGTGCAGGGCGACATTCACGACATCGGCAAGAACATCGTCGTCACCATGCTCAAGGCTCACGGCTTCCGCGTCGTCGACCTCGGCCGCAACGTCGCTTCCAGCTCCTTCCTGACCGCGGCCATCGAGAACAACGCCGGCGTCGTCGCCATGTCCTCCCTGATGACCACCACCCGGCCCATGATCGAGAACACCATCAACCTCTTCGGCGAAGTGGGCGAGCGCGCCAAATACAAGATGATCGTCGGCGGCGGCTGCGTCACCGAAGACTGGGCCTCCACCATCGGCGCAGACGGCTACTCCGCCGATGCCGTCGGCGCCGTCGAACTCTGCAAGCAGTTCTCGCAGTAGCGCCGCCCCGCTGCGTCAGGCGGATTTATCCGGCGCCGCTGTGTAGCCTGGCGATTTATCGCCGGGCGGGCTTGCGCCGCACGCACCGCACCCGAACGGGTGCTTGACAAGGCCCTACTCGCCGCATATAGTGAGCGTGGGTGATCGCTGCTCCTTCCGGGCAGCGCCCACGCCGCTCTTGCGGCCCGATATGGACCTCCTCCCAACTTCGGCAGGTGACCTGTCATGAACAATCCCGACACCCAATGGGGTGAGATGCAGGCGCAATTGCGCGCGGCCATCGACGGGCTGGACGAAGACGCAGCCGTCGCGCTGGCCCAGGCCGCGCTTGCGCAGGGCGTCACCCCGCTCGAATTCTTCCGCAACGTCGTCGAGCCGGTCCTGACCGCGATCGGCGACGCATTCAGCCGGCTCGAAGTCTTCCTCCCCGACCTCATGCGCGCCGGCGTGGTTGTCAAAGCCGTGCAGACCAAGGCGCTCGAGCCCGCCATTCGCGCCTCCGGCGGCGTCTCCTCATCCGAGGGCCGCGTCGTCATCGGCACGGCGCAGGGCGACATCCACGACATCGGCAAAAACATGGTCGCGCTGATGCTCCAGGTCAACGGCTTCACCGTCACCGACCTCGGCACCAACGTCAGCACCGCCGCCTTCATCGACGTCGCCCGCCGCGAGAACGCCGACATCATCGCGATGTCCTCGCTTCTCACGACCTCGCTTCCCTTCGTCAAGGACGTGCTCGCCCGCCTCGACGCAGCCGGCGAGCGCGCTCGTTTCATGGTCATCGCCGGTGGCGCGCCCGTCACCGAGGCATGGTCCCAGGCCGCGGGGCTGAACGGCTTCGCGGAGGACGCGGTCGAGGCCGTTGCGCTCTGCCGCGGCCTCATGGCCAAGCGTCGCGAGGCGGCAGCATGAGAAACACCACCCGCCTCCTCGATGTGCTCGACCGCGCCGAGACCGGCCCCATCGTCGAAGAACTCACCTGGGACATGACCCTGGTTCCCACCGCTGTGATGACCCAGCTCGCGCAGCACAAGATCGTCATGCCCGCCGTCGCCAACACGATCATCCCGTCCGACGACGCGCTCGCGGACCGTCTCTTCGAGGCCGCGCTCTGCCTCGTGGAGGAACTCGGCGCCTACTGCGTCAGCACCAGCCGCCGCATCCGCTTCACCCGCGCCGAGATCATGGCCGCCCTCGCCGTCGCCCCCGTCGAAGTCACCATCGGCGAGGGCAACGACCGCGCCACCGAACGCAAGCGTAAGGTAGAGGACACGCTGCCCCCCTTCATTAAGGGCGGCGGCGTCGGCACTCCGCTGGCCGAAGAGCTCTACCTGCCCATCACTCAGTCCTACGCGCAGGAGCCGCTCGTCGACGCGGTGATTAACTGCACCCTCGAGCGCGTCTACGGCCGTGAGCTCCGCTCCCGCACCCCGTGGGAAGT